>NZ_JBHUSF010000266.1:0-12801 GCF_042673295.1 Rhodococcus sp. NPDC057014 | reverse complement strand
AAACTACACTAGTTAGTTAAAACGGTCGCTCGGCGGTAACGGAGTCGGACGCGATGGGTGCACGCGCACGCACGGCGGCAGTTCTCGGAGCCCTGGCAGTCCTGGGCACTCCCGCGGTGGCCGACGCCGCCCCGGACAACGCTCCCGTCGGGCCCCCGCAAACGGGGTGGCCTGCCGCGTGGGCCTATTCCATCGAGCACCCCGATGCGATTCCGCAGGGCATGAACGATTTCTCGTGCCGGCCGGACGCCGCGCATCCGCGGCCCGTCGTCCTCGTCAACGGAACGTTCGAGAACAGCTACGCCAACTGGGCAATGTACTCACCCCAGCTGAAGGCCGACGGCTACTGCGTGTTCGGCCTCGACTACGGGGGCCCGGACACCGGCCCGTTCCATCAGACCGGTGACATGCGCGTGTCCGCCCGGCAGGTCGGCGAGTTCGTCGAGACCGTCCTCGCCGCCACCGGCGCCGACCGGGTCGACCTCGTCGGGCACTCCCAGGGCGGACTCGTCCCCCTCTATTACATCAACCACCTCGGTGGAGAGTCGAAGGTCGGCACGATGATCGGGGTCGCTCCCGCCACCAACGGCATCAGCGCCTACGGAATGCTGAATCTCCTCGCCGCGCATTCCCAGGCGAAAGATGCGGTCGGGAAGGTGATTCCGGCAGTCGATGACGGGACGGCGGGTTCGGCGTTCGTCACCGAGACCGGGGAGGGCGGCATGACCCGCCCGGGAGTCGAGTACGCGACCGTCAGTTCGCGGCACGACCTCGTCGTGCAGTTGAGCGAGTCGCAACTGCCGCCGGGGCCGAACGTGTCCAACGTCGTGGTTCAGGACTTCTGCCCCGAGGATCTGACCAATCACGGAACCATGGTGTACGACGACATCACGCTCCGGATCGTGCGCAATCTCCTCGATCCGGCGACGGCCGTTGCTCCCGCCTGCCATCCCGTGGCGCCTTTGCCCTGAACCACGACCTGCGTTAGACCGCGACCTCGGACGACGACGCGGCCCGCTCCGCACCGTCCCGCGCGCGCGTTGTGCGCGACACCGAGACCCATGCGGCGGCGACGCCTGCCACCGAGATCGCCACCAGCAGGATGCTCAGTGCTGCGGTGCTGCCGCCGTCGTTGAACGCAAGTTGCACGGCGAGGACCGGCACGAGCGCGGCGCCGAGGGCGTTCCCGAGTTCACGGCCCAACCCGAGACCGCTGAAGGCGTGCCGGGTCTCGAAGAGTTCGGTGACATACGCCCCCATCGGCCCGAAGATCGCAGCGACGCCGACCCCGTTCCCCAGCACCAGGACCAACCAGAACGCGGCGGTACCGCCGCCGTGCCCGACGAGCCAGAATGCCGGGAAGGCGAGCAGCGCGGAGAACACGAATCCGGAGATGATGACCGGTCGCCGGCCCACCCGGTCGGACAGCATCCCGAACAGGGGAATGAATGCCGCACAACTCAATTGCGCGAGCACCAGGCCGATCAGGATGTCGGTCTGCCCCATGCCCAGTTGGTTGCGGCCGAACGTCAGCATGAAGACGAGGTAGAAGTACCCCAGCCCGGCCTGCCCGAACACCATCACGAGTACGGACAGGATGGCGCGGGGCTGGCTGCGGATGACGTCGAGCACGGGCGAGGTGGTCTTGCCGTCCGTCTCCTCGATGTGGCGGAACGCCGGGGTCTCCGGCAGCCGGGCGCGCAGCGACAGGCCGTACAGCAGAATCAGTCCGCTGAGCAGGAACGGCAGGCGCCATCCCCAGGACATGAATGCTTCCTCGGGGAGCGCGGCCGAGACGATCAGCAGGGCGCTGGTGCCGAGGACGCCGCCGATGGACGCCCCCGCCCCGGGCAGGGATCCGAGAAGTCCCTTTCGGCGTTGCGGCGCGAACTCCACCGCGACCAGGGTGGCGCCGCCGTATTCGGCGCTGGCGCCGATGCCCTGGAGGATCCGGAGGAGGACGAGGAGGGCCGGGGCCAGCCAGCCGATCTGCTCGTAGCCGGGCAGCAGGCCCACGAGCATCGTCGCGGCCCCCATCATCACGAGGGTGAAGACGAGGATCTTCTTCCGTCCGATCCGGTCGCCGAGGCTGCCGAGGACGACGCCGCCGATCGGCCGGACGAGGAAGCCGACCGCGAACGTCCCGACCGCTTGCAGCGTGGCGAGGAACGGGCTCGCACCGGAGAAGAAGACGCTCCCGAACACCACCGACGCGGCGGAGGCATAGAGGCTGAAATCGTAGTATTCGAGCAGAGTTCCGACGAAGGCGGCTCGGCTGGCTCGCTTCGAGTCGCCGGCGGACCCGGACTCGGAGACCGTCGTGGCGCCGCCTGCGGCGGTTGATGGGTTGGTCGTCATGCACACACTCCGTGTCGTGCGGTCTCGAAGAGCTCGAGAATGATTGTGACGGGTGCCACGTTAACCAACAGACATTAGTTTTGTCTACGCATTACCTTCGGTCTTTCGACCTCACCGGAACCCCGGTGAGGTGGACGTGATTCGACAGCGGCCCAGGGCAACCCGGGCCGCTGTCGAATTCACTCGCGTGTCACCGCGCGGCGGACGCGGCCACCCCGAGCGGGGGATCCGTGACGGGCGGTTGCAGGATTCCCTCGTCCACGAGACGATCCACCTCGGCCGACGTCATGCCCAGCAGCTCCTCACAGATCTCGCGGGTGTGCTGCCCGGCGAGCGGGGCCTGGCGCAGCGGCGGATCGGAAATGGCCGAGAAGCGGGCGATGCGGGCTGCCGTGGGCAACGCCTTCGGGAGCAACGCGTGATGGGTGACCGTGTAGGCGTCGCGGGCCGCCAGGTGTGGATCGGTGAGCAGTTCGGGAAGGCGCAGCATCATCCCGGCGGGCACTCCCGCCGCCTGCAACTGCGCGACCGCCGCTGCGGGAGAACGCGTCTGCAGCCACTCACCCAGCACGGCGTCGACGTCCACGCGGTTGCGGATCCGCTCGGCCCGGGTGCGGAACGCTGGAACGTCCGCCAGTTCGGGCGTGCCGATCGCGGCGCACAGTCGCACCCAGTCGTCGTCGTCCCTGACCGACACGACGCACCATTCGTCGTCACCGGCGCAGGCGAAGACTCCGGCCGGCGCGGCGAACGGGTCGGAGTTGCCGGGCGCGGAGACGGTGCCCGGTCGGAGCGATTCGGTGACGAGTTGAGCACCGAGTTGGACGAGCGCGGTGTCCGCCTGCGCCACCTCGAGCGCCACGCCCTTACCCGTGCGGGTCCGCTGGATCAGAGCGGCGAGGACCGCGATCGCCGTGACGTGCGCGGCGATGTGATCGGGGTAGACGGTCGAGCCGTCACAGAGTAGGTCCTCGTTCCCGGGGTACCGCCACAGGGCGGACACACCGCACGCGGCACGCACCAGCGGGCCGTACCCGAGTCGGTTGTTCCACGGCCCGGTGCTGCCGAACGCGCTGCTCTCGGACACGATGATGCCCGGGTTGAGTGCGGCGAGTTCGTCGTACGACAGGCCCATCGACGCGAGCGTGCCGGGCTTGAAATTGGACAGGACCACGTCGGCCTCGGCGACGAGGCGGCGGAACAACTTCCCGCCCTCCGCGCTGCGCAGGTCCAGACCGAGGCTGCGCTTGTTACGGTGCCCCCAGGCGACGGACGCGGCCAGCGCCGCACCCCGCTTCGACTGCCGGAGACCGTCGGGGAACTTGGCATTCTCGACCTTGATGACATCGGCGCCGTAGTCGGCGAACTGGCGGCTGAGTTCGGCGCCGAAGACGATCACGCCCAGGTCGAGGACGCGGAGGCCGTCGAGGGGGCGGGTGCCCCGTCGCCGCGTCTCGGACGCCTCGCCCGCCGGGGTCTCCCGCGTCGCCTGGGGCTGGGCGTCGTGCTCCCCTACCTCGGGCGCCGGGGTCCTGATTCCGACGCGGGCGCCGTCGATCGACACGTATCCCGTCGGAACCCGGGCGTGCACCCCGGTGGCGATCTCCATGTCCGCGAGGGCACCGGCCACGTCGAAGTGCTCGGTGGTCAGTACTTCCCCGAGCGAGAGGACGCCGCCGACGGGCACTCCCCTGTCCGCGCCCTCCGCGACGAGCTGGTCGCGGGTGCGGGTCGCGAACAGCGCCTCGATGAGGGGGTGCAGGGTGTCGGCGGCGGCGAACCGGGCCGGGATGGTGTCGTACTTCGGATCGGCGAATTCTTCCGGCGCGCCGAGCCATGCGAACATTCCCCGCCACTGCCGCTTGGCCAGCAGGCAGATCCGCACGTAGCCGTCGGCGCAGGGGAACACCGGGTAGAAGTTCGACGCGTCCGGCCGGTTCCGGGGGAAGTCGTCGGAGCGCCCCGCGGCCGCGGAACCCTGCGTCCCGAATCCGGGATCGAAGCCGTGCACGAGCGCCTCGAAGGCGGACAGATCCACGACCTGCCCGCGCCCGGTGTGGATCCGGTCGTAGTAGGCGAGCAGCGCCGACCAGGCGGCGTGCATCCCCACGGTCTCCTCCACCAGGCCGGCGGGAGGAAGGAGGGGTTCGGCTCCGGGAGCGCCGGAGCGGGACAGCACACCGCTCAGTGCGTACAGCACCTGTTCCGTGGCCGCCCAGTCCCGGTAGGGTCCGGTCTGCCCGAACGGCGTGACCGACACGCACACCAGTGACGGTGCGAGAGCGGAGAGTTCAGCCGCGCCCACTCCGCGCTCGCTCAGCGCGCCCGGCGCGTGCGATTCGATCAGGATGTCGGATTCCGTGGCGAGTTCCCGCAGCCGATCGAGGCCCGCGGGGTCGTCGAGGTCCACGACGATCCCCCGCTTGTTCGCGTTGCGCAGCGCGAACGGGATGCTGATCCCGTCCACCACCGGCTCGGCGCGGCGTGATCGGGCACCTCCCGGACCTTCCACCTTCGTCACCTGCGCGCCGAGGTCGGCGAGGTACCGGCCACACGACTCACCGAGGCCGTCGGTGAGGTCCAGTACGCGGACACCGGTCAGCGGTAGCGTCATCGCCTGCTCCGTTCGATCAGATCTGATGGTGAATGAAAAGCGTTTCGAATCAGCGTGTTCCGAAGTACACGGACTTCGTCGCGAAATACGGGTTCAGGCCTTCCGGACCGAGTTCACGTCCGAGACCGGACGACTTGACGCCGCCGAACGGCGCGTCGAGGTCGAGGGCGTAGTGGTTGACGCCGACGGTCCCGCTGTGGATCCGGGAGGCCAGGGCGAGGCCGTGCTCCTCGTCGGCGGTCCAGACCGTGCCGCCAAGGCCGTATTCGGAGTCGTTGGCGATCGCCACGGCCTCGTCCTCGTCCGTGTAGGGGGTGATCGTCAGAACGGGCCCGAAGATCTCCTCCTGGGCGATGCGGGCGGAGTTGTCCACGTCCACGAACACCGTCGGCTCGACGAACCAGCCGAGCGGCTGCGAATCCGGTACGCCCCCGCCGGTCGTCGTGCGGTAGCCCGCGCTGCGCCCGTCCTCGATGTAGCCGAGCACGCGCTCGCGCTGGGCGGCGCTGACCAACGGCCCGATCGCGGTGGCCTTGTCGAGGGGATCCCCGACGACGAGACCCCGGACCGTCTCGGTGACCGCCTCGACGACCTCCTCGTACCGGGCACGGGGGGCGAGGATCCGAGTACTCGCATGGCACGTCTGGCCGTTGTTCACCAGCGACACCTCCGCGAGGTTCGCCGCGAACACGGACAGGTCGGCGTCGGGTGCCACGATTGCAGCCGATTTGCCGCCGAGTTCGAGCGTGACGGGGCGCAGCAGCCTGCCACACACCTCCCCGATCGCTCGTCCCGCCGCCGTCGAACCGGTGAACGCGACCTTGTCGACCCCCGCGTGCTGCACCAGGTAGGCGCTCGCCTCGCGGCCCGCGGGCACGATGTTCAGGACGCCGGGAGGCAGACCGGCCTCCTCGGCGGCATCCGCGAACGCGAACGCGTCGAGCGCGGTTTCGGGGGCGGCCTTCAGAATCACGGTGCAGCCGGCCGCGAGCGCGGGCGCGATCTTCATCGCGGCGAGCGGCTGCGGGTAGTTCCACGGGGTGATCGCGGCGACGACGCCCACCGGCTCCCGCCGGACCACCGTGCGGCCGCCGAACGCGCTGGGACGGACGTCCTCGGACGCCGCGTCGCGGACGAGCGCGGCGTAGTAGCGGACCATGGCGGCGGGCCCGAAACCGTTGACCCCGGCGGAGAGTGAGATCGGCATCCCGTTCTCGCGGCTCACCAATGTCGCGGTATCGCGACCACGCTTCTTCAGCGCGGACGCGAATACGTCGAGAAGGTCTGCGCGAGCGCGGTTGTCGAGCTGCCCCCACGGTCCGCGGAGTGCGTCGCGTGCGGCGGAGACGGCGGCGTCGATGTCGGCGGCCGAAGCGAGAGCCGAACGCCCGAGCACCTTCTCCGTGGCAGCCTCGACGACGTCGGCCGCGGCACCCTCCTGCGGGGCGACCCACCGGCCACCGATGAACAGGGCGTCGCGGTCCACGGTCATGTTGTCCATGTCGATCCTTCTCACAGAGTCGGGGTGCTACAGCACGTCTTCGTGGGCGAAGAGCGTCGAACTGACGAGCGGTGCCATCGGGCCGCCGATGAACAGCGACGTCTTGGCGTGCGCCACGGGATTGGTCGACGTGCCGCGGATCTGCCGCACGGCCTCGACCGCCAGGCCCATTCCGTTGACGAACGAGTCGGCGATGTTGCCGCCACTCGTATTCACGGGGAGCTTGCCGACGCCCGCGGTGAGGTTGTCGACGGTGAGGACCTCGCCTGCGGCGGGGCCGGACGGCGCCAGGCCGTGGTCGATGAGCGCGGCGACGGCGGGCCCGCTGAAGTTCTCGTACACCTGGACGACGTCCACGTCGTCGGGGCCCAGACCTGCTGCGGCCCAGAGGCGGTCCGCGACCCCGGGCCGTCCGGCGGCGCCCGCGAAACCCGCTGTGGCGTACTGGTCGTCGTTGTCGATGATCGAGGAGTAGCCGCCCGGTGCGCCCTGCGCGCCCGCGAGAACGTACGCGGGATCGGGTCGCAGCGACTTCGCGCGGTCGGCGGAGACGAGCACCAGTGCGACGGCGCCGTCGCTCTCCCGCGAGCAGTCGTACAGGTGAAACGGTTCGGTGATCAGGCGGGACGACTCGTACGTCGCCTCGTCGAGCGGCTTGCCATAGCCCTGCGCGGTCGGATTGTTCTGGGCGTGCCGGTACGCGGCGAGCACCAGTGCACGCATCGTCTCGCGCGGAACCCCGTCGTGCTCGAGCAGTCGCTGTGTCCGCAGCGCGCACACCTGGGCGGGCGATCCGACGCCGTGCGCGAGGAAGTGCGGGCCGTAGTGGTACTTCGCGTAGCCGAGGCGACCGGTATCCGCCTGTGCCATCGAGCGGTAGACGACGACGCACTCGGCCTGCCCGGCAGCGATCGCGACGGCGGCATTGTTGATCGCGGCAGCGACCGTCCCGCCGCCACCACCCCACATCATGTTCGACCACCGAACGTCGTCGACGCCCAGTGCGCCGCCGATGACCGCGCCGTCGTGCCCGCCGCCCGCATACGACACGAATCCGTCGAGTTCACGCGGCGAGATGCCGGCGTCCGAGCAAGCCGCGAGGATCGCCTCGAGCGTCATCCTCAGTTCACCCGCCGGGGCCTCGCCACGGCGGTAGTGCAGTTCGGACACGCCGACGACGGCGGCCGCCCCGCGCATGGTGAGTGCACTCATGCCTGCGCTCCTTCGGTGGATCGACGCCAGCGCAGCAGCGGCCAGGTCGCGCCTTCGTCGTGCTCGATGTGCCCGACGACCGGGTCGCCGATGCGGATGGCGTCGGTGTCGTCGCCGGTCAGGATTCCGAGTACCCGGCGGTGCCCGGCCTCGGGAAGTTCCACCAGAACCGTCACGTACGGGACGCGGTCGGCCAGTTCGGTGATGAACGGGTACCAGCTGCGCGACCAGCTGTACACGGTCCCGGTGGGTGTCACGGACTCCCAGTTCGGGTCGAGGGTGTGGCAGGATCCGCAGACCCATTGCGGTCCCCAGATCCAGGTCTTGCAGTTGCCGCAACGCTGGAGTCGCAGCTCACCTCGGGTGAGCCCGTCCCAGTACGGTTGGTCGAGGCCGTCGGCGGACGGTCCCCACGGTTCTCCCGTCATGCCGGACGCCCTCCTTCGGCGGGGAAGTTCTCGAGCGCCGCGGCCAGCCAGCGGCCGTCGTGACGCTCCCAGATCGACCGCAGGCCGATCGTGCCGCCGGGGGTCGTGTACACCGTCTCGCCGATGCGGCGGTCGCCGTCGGCCCGCACGTCCTTGATCTCGAACCCGTCGACGTCGCCGCGGGGAACGGTGACACCGTCGAACACGGCGGGCAGGTTCTCCTGAACCATGTCGGCGAGTGCGGACTTCATGTCTCCGGACACCACGTATCCGACGTGCCGCTCGTACAGTTCGCGGAAGTCTTCGACAGACATTCGAAACTCCTTTTCTCCGTGAGAACCTCACGCCTCCCGGCGGATGCCCTCGATTCCTATACCTTATGTCGTTAGGTAAACCGGAGTCAATCGTCCGCGAACCGGAACGTGCCGTCGGCGGCGACGACCGCCGTGTCCCGCGCGACGTCGACGCCGACCAGGCGGGCCAGCGCGCCCGCTTCCGTCGTGCTGGCCAGCGTGCGTTCGCCGGTGCCGGTCCGCACCGCCACGAAGCCGCGCTCCGGGGCGCCGTCGCGACCGTGCACCACCGTCCAGGACTCGATCGAGCCGGACCCCTCGTAGCTCGTGAGCGCTCGCGTGGTCGGTTGCGCATCGACGTCGGCCTGAACGTCCTGACGGCGGAAGCCGCTGCGCGGCGGCTCCGTCCGGTAGACCCCGAACGCGTGCTTGGTGAGGTAGCCGCCGTTCGCCGTGATCAGCCCGTAGGTTCCCGGCGCCTCCCGCAGCCGGGTCGCCAGGGTGGCGATCGCGTGCGTGCTGTAGTTGTTCCACGGACCGCCCGCGAACGTGAGGCCGCCGGTGAGCGTCAGCGGTCGACCTGGATCGTCGAGGGGCAGACCCAACTCGGCGGCGGCGACCTGGACGGCCGACGGGAAGCACGAATACACGTCCACGTGCGTCAGGTCGTCCCGCCCGATTCCCGACAGTTCCAGGGCGCGCGCGCCGGCCAGCCGGATGGCGGGCGACCGATCGAGCTCCTCCCGCTCGGCGATGTCGTACGTGTCATGAGCCTCGGTGCCTGCGTGTGGAAAGACCCAGTTGTCGCGGGGGATTCCGAGGCGGGTGGCGACGCCGACGGAGCAGAGGAGCAGCGCCGCGCCCTGCTCCACCATGTTGTTCGAGTTCATCAGCTTGGTGTACGGCCTGCTGATCCACCGATTGTCCTCGGACGGCGTGACGATCTCGTCGGCCGTGTACTCACGCCCGGTCCACGCGTGCGGGTTCGTCGCCGCCACCTTGCTGAACCCGGACCAGAGTGCGCCGATCGCGGCACGGTGCTCGTCCTCCGACCGCCCCGACGAGATCCGCAGCGCCTGCTCGAACAGGGGGTACACGCATGCGGGCCGGTCGAGGCCGATCCTGGACTGACCGTCGAAGACCATCGGCACCTCGGGGACGAGGACCTCCGCGGGTGCAACCGAATCGTCCTGCACGGTCCACTCCGGGCGGACGCCCTGGGACCGCAGCTTCATCCGGGTCCGCCAGGACTCGGCACCACCCACCAGGACCACCTCTGCCCGGCCCGCCGCGATGTCCTCGGCCGCTTGGTTGACGAGAACCTGCGGGCCGCTGCCCCCGCTGCCGGTGTATCCGGTGTGCCGGACGGCGGCGCCGATGCGTTCGCCGACCAGCACGCCCGGGTCGCGGTACCGCCACGACAGCATCCCGATCAGCCGGACCGAGTCGACGAGTTCGAGCAGACGCGGCGATCCCGCCTCGGCGGCCGCGGCGCGGGCCGCTGCGACGATCAGGTCGACGGGTTCCACTCCCCCGCTCCGCTCGTTGACCTGTCCGCCGCCGACGAGGATCGGGGTTCGCGGATCGAGCGTCACGACATCACCGCCTCGAGGATGCGTTCCCGGTTCTCCGGCCTCGGCCAGCCGCCGAGGATCAGGGTCGTCAGGCAGGTGGGTTTCCAGCGGTTCACGATGTCCTCACAGATCTTGTCGGCAGGCCCGATCAGCGCGACGTCCTCGACCATCTCGGTCGGAACGGCCTGCGCGGCGAGATCGGCCCGCCCACGCAGGTACAACTCCTGGATCTCGGCGCAGACGTCGGTCCAGCCCATGCGGGCGAAGACGTCGTTGTGGAAATTGGCGCCCTTCGCGCCCATGCCGCCGGCGTACAACGCGACGACGGGTTTGATCTTGGCCGCCGCCTTTTCCACATCGTCGTTTTCGACCAGCCAGCACACGTTGGCGATCTCGAAATCCGACGGCGACCGGCGGGCCCCGTCCCGGCCAAACCCCTCGGCCAGCGCGGCGCGGTAGAACTCGTCGCTCTTGGGCGAGAACCACAGCGGGGTCCAGCCGTCCGCGATCTCCGCGGCGAGCGCGACATTCTTCGGACCCTCCGCCCCGAGATAGACCGGAATGTCCTCGCGCAGTGGGTGAACGATCGACTTCAACGGCTTTCCGAGACCGCTGCCACCGTCCAGCGGTAGCTGATAGTGCCTGCCTTCGTAGGTCACCGGCTTCTCCCGGGCCCACACCGCACGCATGATCTCGACGTACTCGCGGGTCCGCTCGAGCGGCCGGGGATACGGTTGCCCGTACCAGCCCTCGACCACCTGCGGTCCCGACGCGCCGATGCCGACGATCACCCGGCCCCCGCTGAGGTGGTCGACCGTCTGCGCCGCCATCGCCAGGGCCGTCGGCGTCCGGGCCGACATCTGGCAGACCGCGGTTCCGAGTGTGATGGTGGACGTGCGTGATCCCCACCAGGCGAGGGGGGTCAGCGCGTCCGATCCGTAGGTCTCCGCCGTCCAGAAGCTGTCCACGCCGAGCGCTTCGGCTTCGGCGAGCATCCGGTCGACGTTGCGCGGCGGCCCGGAGCCCCAATATCCGGCGGCGATACCGACTTTCACTGGTAGTCCTCACTTACTGCCCCATTGGGCCGGTGTTGCTGGTCGCTGAAGTTCAGTGATTCAGATACTCGGGTGGGCGCTTCTCGAGAAAGGACTTCACCGCCTCGCGGTGGTCCTTGGTCATGGCTGCCAGAATCTGGGTGCGGTTCTCGAGATCGATCGCCGCCCGGAGACTCGGCACCTCGAGGTTCGACCACATCACCTCTTTGGTCATCCACACCCCGAACGGGGTGTTCTGCGCGATCGCCTCGGCGGTGCCCAGCGCCGCGTCGATCAGGGTGCTGCTCGATTCGACGGACGAGGCGATTCCGATGCGTTCCGCCTCCAGGGCGTCGATCGTCCGGCCGGTGAGCAGGATCTGCGCCGCGCGCGAGAACCCGATCATGCGCGGCAGCAGCCAACTGACTCCGATGTCGCAGTTGGACAGGCCGCGTTTGATGAACGACGCGTGCAGCGCCGCCGAGTCGGCGATGATGCGGATGTCGGCCATCAGCGCCAGCGCCATCCCGCCGCCTGCCGCGGCGCCGTTGATCGCGGCGATGATCGGCGGGCGCGCACCACGGAACGCCTCCACCAGGTCGGCGATGTGCTTCTGCACCCGCAACCCGGCCTGGGGGCGGCCCTCGCCGTCCGCGGCGCCGTCCGGGGTGCCGTACCCACGCAGGTCCAGGCCGGCGCAGAACGCCTTGCCCGCGCCGGTGAGGACGATCGCCCGGATCGTCGAGTCGTCCCGCACCCGGGCCAGAACCCGGTGCAATTCGCCGATCATCTCCGCGTTCATCGCGTTGAGCGCTTCGGGTCGGTTCAGTCGCACGAGCAGGATGCCGGGCCGCGGCTGCTCGGTCAGTATCAGTTCGGACATTCGGGGCCTTCCCCTCGTGTGGTTCCGACGGCCTCCGCTTCGTGTCGGTACCGTCGACATACCAAGCTAATACCTTTAGGTTAATACCTCAAGATCCACAGTTCGGACGGATGGCGCGAAAGGACAGAACACAATGGCGGAACTGCACGGCAAGGTCGCGGTGGTGACTGGTGGCGCGAGCGGGATCGGGGCGGCGACCTGCGCACTTCTCGCGGAGCGGGGGGCGCGGGTGGTGGTCACGGACATCGACGACGAACGCGGCGAGGCGGTCGCGGCCGCCCTCGGCGAGCACGGTGTCTACCTGCACACCGACGTCACCCGCGAAGAGGATGTCGCGGCCGCGGTCCGCGCCGCGACCGAGCGCTTCGGACGCCTCGACGCGATGGTCAACAACGCCGGCCGGGTCGGGGCCTGGACATACGTCGCCGACACCACCGTCGACGAGTGGGACTCCTCGTTCGCCGTCCTGGCGCGCAGCGCCTTCCTCGGCACCAAACACGCCGCCCGGGTGATGCGCGAGCAGGGGTTCGGCACCGTGGTCAACGTGTCGTCCGTCGCGGGCGTGCGCACCGGCTTCGGCCCGCACCCGTACGGCGCCGCGAAGGCCGCCGTGCTGCAGATGACCCGCAGCGCCGCACGCGAACTCGCGGAATTCCACGTCCGGGTCAACGCGGTCACGCCCGGCGGCGTCGCCACCCGCATCGTCGGTCACGGCGCGGGCCTCGACGGAGACGCGCTGGACGCCAGCGTCGACAGCGTGCGGCAGGGTCTGGCGACATTCCAGCCGATCCCCCGCGCCGGCGAGGGCCACGACATCGCCGGCGCCATCGCCTATCTGGTCTCCGACGACGCAACGTTCGTGACCGGGCAGAACCTCGTCGTCGACGGGGGCCTGACCCTCGGG
>NZ_JBHUSF010000265.1:0-12855 GCF_042673295.1 Rhodococcus sp. NPDC057014 | reverse complement strand
GGTTTCGGAAAGTGTATCGGCGACCACCGATCTGCAATTGAGTGTTTGATCGGGGTGGTGATGCCGTGATCGGCGCGCGATCGAACGTGTTCTTCCGCCGAAGGTGTCGAGGGCCGGGTGACGGGTGACGGGTTCGAGATTGGGAGGTGTTTCGGTATGGACGATGCGGACCACTCCGTCCCGATGCCGTCGATCGTTCAGACGGAACTGCCGTGTGAATTCTGCGCGGAGCATCCTCAGTACTTCCCCGGTGACCCCGTCGGCTTCGTGCGTGCGGCCCGCTGGGCGGTGGTCGTCAAGGATTGCTGCCACTTCGACGCTCGCGTGGACTACCTCCTGTGTGACGAGCACTGGGCAATGATCCGATACCAACAGCTGCCCGGGCAGTGCCCTCGGTGCGGGGCGATCGCCTACTCGGTCGAGGACATCGTGTGTACCGAGATCCCTCTGGGTAGGACGGTCGATGGGGCGTGGCCGGTGATCCGTCGATAGGCGCGGAGCCAGCGTGTCGTTGACCGGCAGACTGGCCTTCACATAGGACGGGCGCCCCAACGGTGTTCCGGGCGCGGACATCATGCTGAGCGATGTCGGCCTGTGTGGATGGAGACCCATCGGTTCTGTTCAAAGACATGTCACACAACCCCAGTTGTGTGGATCTTCCTCCAGATGATGGGAGTGGTGGCACTTCCTATGACGGAGGTGCGTCTGTTGTGGCGGAGTTGCGGATCGCTCGCGGTCCAGGTGGGGCGGTCAAGGTCCGGACCTATGGTCCTCGCAATTGCTGTCGTGAGGACTAAGGAGTGGTACCGATGAATGTTGACGTTCGCCGTATCCACCTGACGGACGCGAAGAAGATCCGCTGCCACCTTCATTCAGAGTCGCTCACCGGGCGTCACCGAGTGGATCAGTCTGGATGCGGTTGGTTGGCTCGAGGTTTGGATGGCCAGCGATGAGGGCCCCCGGGGATCGCAGTCGCCTCGTCCTCACCGCCGACGGCACCTCTCTTGCGGTGCGTGAGATCGGATCCCGGATGGCGCCGGTCACTGTGATCTTCGCGCACGGGTTCTGTCTCCACATGGACGCCTGGGCACCGCAACGGGCCTACCTGGCCGAGGCCTGGCGGGGGCGCGCCCGGTTGGTCTTCTTCGATCACCGTGGCCATGGTGGATCCGGCACGGCTGACACCGACAGTTACACGATCAGCCAGCTGGGACGGGACCTGGATGCGGTGATTCGCACGGTGGCGCCAAAGGGTCCGATTGTCCTCGTCGGACACTCGATGGGCGGGATGGCCGTGATGTCCTACGTCGCCCATCACCAAGAGGCCGCGGCCGCGCAACTCGTGGGAGTCGGGTTGATCTCGACCGCCGTCGGCAATGTCGCCGGCGTCGGCATCGGTCGCGCTCTGAATACGCCGGCGGTGACGTTGCTGCGGACGGCATCAGCTCACGCCCCACGGCTCGTCGGCCGCAGCTGGAATCTCTCACGTCGCATCTTGTCGCCAGTGGTCGGCGCAACATGCCCGCTTGCTCCGAGCGCAAGTGTCCGTGCCGCCGCCACGTCCTACGGGATGGTCCACGCGACGCCGATCGCCACCGTGGCCGCCTTCCTGCGTGATCTGCGGATCTACGACGCTTCCCCGGCCCTCGACGTGCTCGCGCGGGTGCCGGCGTCGATCATCTGTGGAACCCGGGACAGGGTGACCCCGATCGGACACTCACAGCGACTCGCCGCGGCTCTTCCCCTCGCCGAACTGATCCCGGTGAGCGGAGCGCGGCACATGGTCGGCCTCGAGCGCCCTGACGTGGTGAGCGAGAGCCTCGATCGACTGCTCGGCCGCGCGGTCGGGCGCCGCGACCAGGACACCACCGGCAGATCAACATCCACCCTGGTCGGGGCGTGAGATCTGATGGGACGCAGCCATGACCGGATCAGCCCAGACCGCGGCAACGGTGTGTTCGATCCCGACCGGGGCGACAGCGACGTCGCCACCCGCAAGGAAGGCGCCCTGATCTCGCAGCACGCCTACGACACCCGCGCCGATCTCCGCAGCGGAGCAAGAGAACTCGACACCGCCACCGAGAACCTCCCCGGATTGACCCGGGCGCAGCGGGACCTCAACCGCGCCTATCCACGGCCCACGCCGGCGGCAATCGGAAACTCTCGGCTACGCCCCCGGCTGCCACCGGCGATCGAACTCCGTCGCACACTGTCGGCACGACAACGGAACACCCGCTCCGCGGCGAAGCGCCGCGTCCTCGACGCCATGCCGAAAGCCCAGTACACGGCGCTGGCGTCGTTGACGTCGGACCCAACGACCTGGTGGGAGACGAACAACGCCCTCTCCGCGGTGGCCGGCGACGCCGTCGAGCTCGACGATTCTCGCCGCAAGCAGGTCCAACGAGTGGACAGGGCAATCCAACGATACGAACGCGAATCCGGGCGAGGCCATCTCGTGTACACCGCGGTGAGCATCCCCCACGCGGTCGTGAACCCGTCAGATCTGCCCTCGACGCTATCGCCGGGGACGGTCCTGTCCTTCGACCGGTTCACTGCAGCAACCCATTCGCTGCACGAGCTGGACTCGACCGCCCAGCCCACCGATGTCGTCTTCGAGATCCAGACCGACCGCGGCATGTACTACGGGCAATCTTCCCGCGTGGACAACTCGCACCATCTGCTGCCACGAGGTATGCAGCTACGGGTGGTGGGGGCTCATTTTGTGCCGTACGAGCGGCCCGGGCAGCCGCCGGGGGAGCGCCTGATCGTCCAACTCGTCGATCACGAGACGCCCTGACGAGTCGAGGCGGTCGAGACAGAGTCACCTCACCGGAAGGAACACACAGTCATGACCGTGGACACGCCGCGCCACCGGCGCCCCGACCTGACCTTTCATCCCGATATCGTCGCTGCGCCCGCGCAATTCAGAGTGGTGGAAGCCGCCACGCGCGACGATGCGGACCAGGCCGCGGACACAACGCGAGGGAATCGCAGCTCCGGCACGGACGCTCATACCGGACGATGAAATATCAAGGGACCACAGGGAGAAAGAAAAGTCGGAGGCCACCGACACGATGGTGTGCCTCCGACTCACCCGGTGCATTCTCAGTACCCACACCCTATGTGACCGTCCGCATCCGGTCCACTTCCCCACACGCTATCGGCTGATGTGGATGACCGACTGGGTTGTCCCGGTGGTGAGTTCGGCCCGAGTTGTCCAGGTCCCTCTCTACTGTCGGTGATCGCACGACACCCTTCGCGGTCATCGAGACAACTTCCGCCCTTGGCCGCCACACCAAAAGCGCAGGAGACATCATGGATTTCGCATCGATCATCGTCGGCGTCGCAGTGGCCGGCGCATCGGCTGCCCAGGGCGGCGGAACAGGCCCCGCGATCACCGACAGCGTCACGTCGGTCACACAGGAACTGCCGCCCGCTCTCGCCCAGTACGTCCCGGACCCGCAGCCCTATCTCGACGACGCGGCCCGGGTAGTACAGCAGGCGCAGGAGCAGTTATCCGCGCAGTGGCACGCCGAGATCGAGGACGCTATTCCACCGGAAGTCCGGGGTGCGGCTGCCGGCGCCAGGGAACAGCTGCCGCGTGAGGCGCAGGGCCTGATTCCCGAGGTGGTCCTGCCCACCCGCAGTCCGGAACCCGGGCCCGGCGGCGGTGTCACCAACCCGGCAGGACCCGCAGCTCCGGCATCGTCATCGGCTCCGCAGCAGGAGACGAATCCGGTCCTTCTGCCTCCTGTCGTCAGCGGAGCACCCACCACTGCGGCCGGCATCCCCTCCCTGACAGGAATGCTGGCCCCGACCGCAGTGCGCGAGCTGACCTTCGATCCCCGCTTCCCTCGCAACCTCGAGTTCGCGCGTGCGGTCATCGACGCGGCAATGCGGGCGATCGGATTGCCCTACCAATGGGGCGGAGGCCTTCTCACCGGACCGTCGATGGGCGACGGCACCGGAGGCGCTACCGCCGGCTACGACTGCTCCGGGCTCACCCGCTTCGCCTACTACATCGGTACCGGAGGCACGACGGTCTTGCCGCGCACCTCACAGGAACAGTTCCGGGCCGGCCAGCAGATCAGCATGGACCAAGCCCAGCCCGGTGACCTGCTGTTCGGGAACTGGCAGGCAGACGGAGCCAACCACGTCGCGATCTACCTCGGTGGCGGAAAAATGCTCGAGGCCCCGCAGACCGGGCAGCGCGTTCAGATCAGCGCCGTCCGTCCGGGCCTGGTGCCCGCCCGCTTCCTGTGACCCCAGCCGGCACCATCGGGGATGGTGCCCTGCGCTTGATCCCGAAGCGGAACAATACGATCGCCACTAGAGACCCAGACCGGCCACAGGTCGTGTCGCGACGTGCGGCACGACCGCAGAGACGAAGGAGACAGTGCCCGATGACCATTACGCCAGCAGCCCACAAGAAGGCAATCGAGACCGCACGAAAGAATGCGGAAGCACTGGCGCAGAAGGCAATCGAAACACGAGTCGCGCTTGTCGGAGCCATCGGGGAAGCAGTGGAAGAGCTTGCCGCACTCGATTCCGCACGCGAGGCAGCGGTGGACGCAATCAGGACGGCCCACGAGAGGGCGATCGAAGGCGGATGGACGGCCAAAGAGCTCGCAGCCATGGGCTACCCCGCCCCGAAGAAGCGGAAAAACACCTCCAATAAGGCCGCGCGTGACAGGGGTGGCAAGGACGCGGCTGAGACGGCCGACGTCGCAGATGCTGCTGCACCGCAGCAAGGCGCTCAGCCGCCGAGCACCGACGGGCAGATCTCCCGCGAGCGCGAACCTGAGCATTCCTACGGCTAGGAAGCAGTCCGGTGGTGTCGCGCCCGAGCGCTACCAGCAACTTCTCTCTGGGGCGGCATAGGAGCCGAAGTCAGGAACCACATGTCAGAGGGTGCCGTCACGATGATCACGAGAAGAGAGGTGGCATGACCAGTACACAGACGTCTCCGCAGCAGTGGGCACGGGGCATGCTCGTCCCCGGCCGGGCAGCAGTGCTGGACGTTGAATCGACCAATTTGGACGGCAGCATCATCGAAATCTGCGTTGTCGACGCCGCCACCGGCAATCCACTGCTCGATACCCTGGTCGATCCCGGCGAAGTTCCGATCCACCCGGACGCCTACGCCGTGCACGGAATTGCCCCGGCCGATCTGATCGGCGCCCCCGGCTGGGCTACGGTCCACCAGAAGCTGCTTGCGGTGACCGCTGGGAGAGTGACACTCAGCTACCACAGTGACTTTGACCAGGGTCGCGTTCTCCATGACTGTGCTCGGCACGGTCTCGACCCCGCGCACCTCGCCGACCCCGAGATGTGGGGATGCATCATGCGGATGCGATCGCAGGCCGAGGGCACCGAGAAGAGCATTCGGCTCGATGGCGGCCACCGCGCCCACAGCGACGCCGCGGCCGCCCGCACCGTCCTCCTCGGCATCGCGGAGGGCACCTCGGCGCCATCCACCACCATGGACTCCGCCGCAACCTCCCACCTGCCGGCGTAGTCCACCGTGCCGCACATCTCGAGGCGGGTCGGTAGCAGTCTCCTTGCCGGGGCGATGCGTCTGCTCGGACTCGAATGGGACGACACGTGAGTCCGGCCGCGGTGTGATCGATGAGATCGTCCGCGGTGTCGCGGCGGAAACCACTCTCGCGACACCGGTTGTGGCTGGGTCGGCGGAGGTCCACAGCGACGCCACACCGCGCTGGCTCTCGTGGGTCGGTCCCGTGATATTCGCTCGCCATCAGACGAATTCGCGGATCCGGGGGAGGACGTGGGCGAGTTCTTCGAACAGTGCCGGCCATCCGCGGCGCAGGCGGGTGATGCGGCCGTGTTCGAGGAACGCGCCGTCGAGCATGTGGGAGACGCGTAGGTGCCGCTCGGGGGTGCCGAGTCGGCGAAGTGTGTCGTAGACGGGGTTCACCGGTAGCTGGTGGTGGGCGATGTAGGCCCAGATCTCCTCGACGCTCCAGTCCCAGGTGGGCCCGAAGACATGTGTTCCGTCGGCTCGGTCGATGAGACCGCCGTGGTGTCGGCGTTGCTCGGTGGTGCTGGTGCAGCAGCCGTCACAGTCGCGGGCGACGTGGCTGCTGAGTGCGTTGTAGTACAGCGACCAGCGTCCGGTCCCTTTCGGGGATTCGTCGGCGCGTACACCCCAGATTTCTCCTGGCCCGTGTGCCTCGTGTGCCGCGCGGGAGGGTGCACCGATGAGGATGTCACGCAGTTTCTGGCTCGTGGCTCGGGTGGGCTGCCCGTGGTCCCATTCGCCGGACTGCGCGAGGACGGTCAGCAGTGGTGGGTCGGCTCGGTGGGGTTCGAGGTTCAGGTTCCAGGTGTCGGCGAGTGCGGTGATGTAGCTGTAGGTCTCGGGATACTCGAGGCCGGAGTCGAAGAACACGACGGGGATATTCGGTTCGACCTGCAGGGTGAGGTGCAGTGCGACGAGTGAGTCCTTGCCGCCGGAGAAGGCGAGGTATCCGTCGTGGTCGTCGAGATGCTGCTCGATGCGCCCGGTGAGGGCCCCGAGGTCGCGGCGGGGCCGGCGCAGTGCCCGGAGCGTGTTCAGGTCCAGGCCGTCGGGTTCGGGCTTGCCCACCACACGTCCTCCTCGCGGTGTCCGGTCGGTTCGAGATCTCGGGAGCTTCTGTCACACAGTGTCCGCTCGGCGGATCTTCCTCCAGTCGTAGGGGCGTTGTGAAGTCGTCTGGGCATGTGAGGAGTGTGGTGTGGGGAAACTGTGCGAGGTGGCCTTCCGGCAGGACGTCGTCGCCGCGGCATTCGCGTCAACGAACACGCGCAAGGTAGTCGAGCCCGCGAGGGTGGGCCGGTGCGGAAGATGCGCGGCGTCCCCGGTTCCGGTGGAGGCGGTGACCAAGGTGGTCTCCCGAACGTTCACGGGTTACGACTGCTGGAAGGCGCCCGCGGAGGGTGGGCTGTGCACGTCCTGCGCCTGGGCCTACCAGCACCCGGATCTACGCAGACGCATGCATGTGGTCACCACCCGACCAGCAATGAGGGCAGTGACCACGGCGGACCTCGAACGGATCTTGTCGCGGCCACTCGAGCCGGACACCGCCGTGGTGGTGCCCCTGCGGCCCGGCCGAAAGCACATCCTGCCGCACGCACGGTGGGGCAGGATTGCCGTCGAGGACACGTCCCTGCCCTGGACTGCGCGTGACGTCGCGGCGGCGGCGGCGATGCGCCGACTGCGGGCGCTGGGGTTCGGGGCCCGCATGCTCGCCGAACCCGCGGCCCCGTATCCGGTGCTCGCCCAGGTCGCCCCCCGGCGGTGGCCGGCGGTCTTCGCGGACTGGGACCGTCTCGCCCCATACCGCCAGATCGGGCAGTGGTGGGAGCTCGCGCTGCGCGCCACCGTGTCGGCGAGCGCGAAGGCAGCGACATGACCAGCCCGACCGATCGATGGCTCGCGGCCGCACCGGCGGGGCTGCCGCCGCTCGACGGTCCGGCGGCAACAGCGGAACGCCTGCTGCTGTTGCTGCACTACGGGATCGACTGGGATTCGGGATGGGTCGGCCGGCGACGGGAAACCTACTGGACCCAGCACCTGCCGAACCGGGTCCGGGTCGCCACCTATATCGGTGGCGGCGACCTCGACCGGTGGTGGTCGGTGGTCTCCCGGTCCCTCGAATCGGAACCAACGAACACCGACCAACGGCTGGAGCTGGCGACATTGCTGCGTGAGGAGTCCGAGCCGGTGCTGACGTTGCTGCGGGAGCGTCCCACCTCGTACGTGCTGCGCACACGGATCGTCGCCGAAGCCGTGGCCGCCGCCCGCACCGCGGGAAGGAAAAGATGATGAGGTCGACGGTGCGCTGGGATGTCGAGCTGACCGCGCTGTCCTCGATCTCCCAGAAGGGAGAGGACTCCGGAACGACGACGACACTGCTGCGGCGCGAGCCGGTGATCCAGCCGGACGGCAAGCCGGTGCTGGTGCCGATCGTGTCCGGGAACTCCCTGCGCGGCGGGTTGCGCAGGATCGCCGAGGAGCTCTTCCGCGATGTCATCGGCTACGAGGGGCAGATCCCGCTCTCGGCCGCGCACGCGCTACGCAACGGTGGCTCTTTGACGAAGGTCACCGGCGATTCTCTGACCGGGCGCCGGCGGCAGCGACTGCGGGAGCTGGTTCCCCCGATCGGGGTGTTCGGCGGCAACGGCGGAGGCCAGCCACCGATCGATGGCGCCCTGAAGGTGGGCAAGGTCATCCCGCGGGTGCGGGAGACCGAGACGATCATGACCCGGGCGTATGACGGCCGGTTGATGAGTCAGTTCGAGTTGGTCTGTTTGGAGAGCTACAGCCGATTCGACGACACCGACACCCGGACGTTCCCCGAACCCTCCGCGGGGGGCGGAGCCGGTACAGCCGCCGGCTCGTCGATGCTGATGCGCTTCGAGGTCGAAACACTGCCCGCGGGAACCCGTTTCGAAACCTTCCTGCGGCTGGACCGGGCCACCGAACTCGAAATCTCGTTCTTCACCGATGTGTGGGGCAGATTCGCGCGTGACGGATTCCTCGGAGGGCGCAGCGCGATAGGTCACGGACGGGTCCGCGCCGAATCGGATCGGGTGGTGTTGGCCGGCCCGGACCCGCAGTCAGTGGACTGGCGTGTCGAACTCGAACCACTGCGCGATGAGGTCATCGACGCATTGTGCTGGCTGACATGACCGGCACCGAGGAGATGGCACCGTTCCTGGTGCGGGCGCACCTGTCGTCGGGACTGGCGCACGCGACGCCGTGGGGAATCAGTCTCGACGGGATCCTCGCCGCCGAACTGTGGGCCGATCACAAGGCCGCGGCATGGGGCCGAGGCGAGTATGTGCCGGCGCTGACACCCGAGAGCGCCCCGCCGGACCTCGAGCTGCCACTGGCGCGGTGCGAGCTCGCCGGCGAGGACTGGCATTGGTGTGCGACGTGCTCGTTCCCCGAGGACCCGGCCGGTGATCCCGTGGTGCGGCACTGGGCGTCGCGGGCCGATCACCGCGGGCTCGAGCAACTCAGTCACACGCTGCCGGCGGTGATCTCGGATCGGCAGGGCCGCTACCGGGCTCGCTACATGCCCCTGATGATCACCAGCACTCGCACGGTCACCTGGCGCGGAGTCGGCGATCTCGACGCCGTCGCCACGATCCTGGGTGGCCTGGATGTCATCGGGAAGAAGCGGGCCCATGGTGAGGGCCGGGTTCTGCGGTGGGAGTTCGAACACTGCCCCGCCGCCGACCGGTGGGCGTCGGCGCACCTGCATAGCGATGGCACCCTCGGGCGCACCTCACCACCGGCCTGCGTGCCGGATCGCGTGGAACCGGAATCGGCCGGGTTCGGGTTGGCCGGTCTGCGGCCGCCGTACATGCACCCGACCCGAATGAGGCAACTCCACCTACCTCGGTGAGTGTTGTGCGCGTACAGGTTCGGTGCATGTTCTCCGCGCGATGTCACTCAAATCATCCATCTCGGATCTTCCTCCTCATGACGGGATAGAGCCGCACTCGGATGGATGAGACGAATGCCGTGACGGAGGACATCGATCACTACCGTGACGGGGCGTGATGCGAAGTCGAGTCGCGTAGTCCAGGTCAGGGGATACCGTCTGCCCCACCGAAACACCTATCTGGGACAAGGGAGATGAGCGAGATGACCGATACCGACACACGGCCCAGGATGGCCTTGGACGCTCCGCAGTGGCGAGACTTCGCGCTGTGCCGGGTGACCGATCCGGAAGCGTTCTTCCCCGAGACGGGGGAGAACGGCCGCCCCGCGAAGCGGGTGTGCGCAGGCTGCGAAGTCCGTGACGACTGCCTCGCCGAGGCGCTCGCCCATGATGAGCGGTTCGGGATCTGGGGTGGGCTGACCGCGGCCGAGCGCCGCAAGCATTACCCGAAGCGACACCGGTGACCGCTATTTTTCGACTCCGCTATCAACCTTTCGGGCTCACCCGGCGGTGTAGTGGGTGGCGGGTTCGCCGGGGTGTAGTCGGGTTTGGAGCTGCTGGAGTCGGTCCGGGCTCAGGGTGAAGTCATGTAGGGAGATCTGCCAGTCGAAGTCGGTGGTGGACCAGCGGTGGACGTCACCGCCCCAGCGCAGATTCCAGGGCTCAGAGGATCGGGGTCGGCGTGCCAACGATCCTCCGATGAAATGGTCGCCGCCGAGGCTGGCCTCGAACGCACCGGTGTTGTCGTTGTAGGTGTGCACCCATTGCACGTCGAGGTCCACCTGCACGGTGGTGGTCAACGGCTGGTCGGTGACGTGGGTGCGGAACCACTGTCTGCGGCGCGCGCGTTCGTCCTCCTGTTCGGTGCGTTCGCGTGCCGCCTCCTCCTCGGCGGACAGGACGGGGCCGGTCCACTCGAAAAGGGCATTGTCGAGCGGCTCGTCGACCGCGAACTCGGTCCATTCGTCGACGGCATCGACTGCGTCGTAACGTTGTTGGAGGACGATCCCGGTCTCGGTGTCGACGACGAGGTGCACGGTGTGCGGGTCGAGGTGGGCGGGGGCGAGCTCGAACGTCCACGCCGGCCGACCCAGAAACGTGGTGTGCTCCACCGTGCCAACGGGTTCGCGGTAGCCGGTGTTGGTGAATTCGGTCGCCGGCCGCCAGTCCAACAGGTAGGTGCCGTTGCCCTCGAAACGCACCGCGGAGGCGGGTCCCTCGACGGGAAGGGCGCCTCTGGTGAAGCTCCAGCTGCGGTTGCCATCACTGATCAGCACCGGGTGACCGTCCGAATCTTCCACTCGCACTTTCGAGCCGGTGCGCCACACATGGTGGACGGTCTCGCGGGCGCGGCTGAAGTTTCCGGTGAACTGCGGTCGTGCCTGATCGCCCATGGTCGTCCAGCCTCCGAAATTTCCGGGTTGATGGCGACCGTTGCGGCTTCGGATCGTGCCGCGCAGGCTGATCGCGTGGCCGGGGCCGTCGACCATCCGGACCAGAACTTCGGGCCACGCGGTCTCACTGCTCACGGCCGTCGCCTCCCCTTCGGCACGCGCGCTCGACCGGGTGCAGGGCGCTGCGTCAGCGTGTCCATCGGACCTATCTCTCCCATCGCGAACCGCGAATGCGGGGGTCGGTGCTACGACCCTTTCAGTACCGTACCCAGCGTGTGCTGAGTACGTGAGACTTCATGCCGGGGCCTGCAGCTGCTCGATTCGCCGCCCGCACTCGCCGCAGTTCCCCATTTGACCATCCCAGAAAGAGCGTAGAAAACACGGTCACGGGCCCGCCGTCTCGTCCGACAGCCGCGGACGCGGCATCGGCACCGAGATTCTCGCCATGATGTCCGCGTTTGCTGGATCGGCATACGGATCCGGCTGAATCCAGTGCACCGTGCCACGAGTACGCACAGCGAGATCGACTCGCCGGCGCGTGCCGTCCGGAGACTGCGCGCTCAGTTCGCCGACGGCGACCCATTCGGTGCCGTCGGCGCCGTGCGCCGTGTCGGCACGTCGCCTCTGAGCAGTCACCCGGGCAACGGTGGCCGGATCATCGACCGGGATCAACTGCCGCTCATCATCGAGCATCCGCACCGGGTGGGCATCGGGATCGACGCGCACCACACCGTATCGGCGGTCATGGCGCAGCGCCGGATACGTGGAGCCGACCAGGAACAGTCGCCCGTCGACGAGGACGCTGTTGCCGCCTTCGGCACTGACGCGTTCAATGGTCAACGCCGCGTCCCCGGCACGGTCGCACCGGAATACCTCGTGTCGGGAGGTGATCCAGCACCCGTCGCGGTCGGCGTGGACCTTGCGGGTCCACTGGTTTTTCGGTGGCTCGATCGTCAGCGGCAACAGATACTCGACGATTCGTGGTGGTGTCGACCCGGTATCAATTTGCAGCAGAATAGGATTCGACCGATCCATCACCCACACGTCGGGTCCGTCGACGGAGACCGCGCCGGCGACGAACTCCGTCTTGGTGGCCGGTACGTCGTCGAGGTCCAGGTCGAGGAGCACTCCGGTCCCCTGGAAGGGGTCCTCGGTCGAGGGTGTCTCCGGGTTCGACCAGGAGCGGTGCGGGGTGGACTCGACCTCGGTCAGTCTCTCGGTGCCGTCCACGGCGCGCACTCCACTGCCGGTGTGTTCGATGCGCTGTTCGACAAGCTGGACCCGTCGAACCCTGCCGCGAACCGGTACGGGATTGTCGGACCCCGTCCAGAAGATATCGACGACGAGTCGTCCGGTGAGTTCGACTCGTCCCGTCCGGGGCCGGTCGGACAACCACTCTGCGGACCATCGGTCACCGATTGCCTCGAGAGGCCACCGCAGTCCACCCTCCGGGTGGCTGTAGGGGGTGTGCCCGAACACCGGCCGGACGGTTGCCCGCACCGTCTGCTCACATGGTGAGGGTGTTCGGCCGGTGGGGTGGAAGGTCAGCACGACTTCGACGACGTCACCGCAAGCGGGTGGTGCGAGCGAGCGGTCATCGAGAACCCATCCAGGGACGAACACAGCAAGAGTGCGATTAGCCGTTTCGGCGATCATCGTCACACCCCACGCACTCGACGAACCGATGGACGACGCCATCGGGCGCGGGGCCACCTTGCGCTGAAGAATACCGCGACGGTCACAGCCCGCGATAGTGATCCCGCAGAGGATTCGCTTGCGGGGCATCGTCCGCTAGCGGTCGGGTTGAACTCGCTCGCCGCGTGTGTTCGTGTTCCGGCTCGATCAGGTGATGGACGAACCAGGCTGGATCGGTGGTGATGGGTGACCGCCGACGCGGTGAGTGATTGCGAGCCGCGCGCCGGCGACCGCTGATTCTCCCGGGATATCCGCCGGCTCGCAGACGATTTTTCCGCGGCGCCGGGTGGGCGCTCGTCCCGCGTCCC
>NZ_JBHUSF010000264.1:0-12938 GCF_042673295.1 Rhodococcus sp. NPDC057014 | reverse complement strand
AGCCACCCTTCGCCCCGACCGGGACGATCACCGCGTTCTTCACGGCCTGCGCCTTCGCCAACCCCAGGATCTCGGTGCGGAAGTCCTCACGCCGATCCGACCAGCGCAACCCGCCGCGGGCGACGGACCCGAACCGCAGGTGGACGCCCTCGACGTCGGGTGAGTACACGAAGATCTCGTACTTCGGCCGGGGCTTCGGCAGTTCCTGTATCGCGGTCGGATCGAGCTTGATCGACAGATGGGCCTGAGGCTCCCCCGTCTCGCCGGTGACGAAGTAGTTGGTCCGCAGCGTCGACGTGATCAACCCGAACAGACCGCGCAAAATACGGTCCGCGTCGAGGCTGACCACGGAATCGATGTACTCCCGCAGACGGGTGTCGAGTTCGGCCACCAGGTCGGGTGAGGGCGCCTCCGGGTCGAACATCGCCTCGAACAATGCGACGAGCGTGTACGCCGACCGGGGATTGGCCAGCGCAACCCCCTCGATGTGGAACTGGCTGTAGGGAAAACCCGCCTGGCGCAGATACTTCGCGTACGCGCGCAGGATCACGGCCTGCCGCCACGACACTCCCGCCCGCAGGATCAGCTCGTTGAAGCGGTCGGCCTCCGCCCGCCCGAACCAGACCGCGGTGAACGCGTCCGTGAACCGTTCCTGAAGCTTCGGTTCGGCCGCGGACGCCTCCTCGGCGGCGAGTTCGGCATCGAGGTCGTCCTCCACCGAGGAGCGCAGCAACTCGGCCGGCACCGACAAACCGAAATCGTAGATCCAGCACGTCAACCCATCCGGCCGCGGAATCTGGTAGGGCCGTTCGTCGAGGACCTCCACGCCCAGGCTCTGCAGCACCGGAAGCACCTGGCTCAGCGAAATACCGTCGCCGCCCACGTACAGGGTGAACCGCCAGTGCCCGACCTCCGCCCCGCGGTCGCGGTACAGCAGCAGGTCGATGGAGCCGCCTTCGAGCGCCTCGAGCCTCGCGAGATCCGACAACGCACGGGTGGCGTCGAAATCCTCCTTGTATCCCTCGGGCAGCACATCCGCATACCGCTGCGCCAGAATGGGATCCACATCGGCGGTGACCGGCAGGAGGTCCCCGAGGTGGTCGTCCCAGCTGCGGCTCGCCTCTGCCAGCATCGCCTGGACCCGTTCCCGGTCGGCGTCCGACAGGTCGAGCCGCGACCCCATCTGATCGGTGTTCTTGCGGATCGTCACGTGCAGCAACGCCAGATCGGACTCCGTGACGCGTGCAGTGTATTCCAAAGTGCCGCCGCCGAATTCCCGCAGCAGAATGTCCTGCATGGCGAGCCGCACCCGGGTGGTGTACCGATCCCGGGGCAGGTAGATCAGGCAGGAGACGAACCGTCCGAGGAAGTCCTCGCGCACGAACAGGCGCACCTGACGCCTGAGGCCGATGCTGTGCACGGCCGTCACCGTGTCGAACAGGGTGTCCGCGTCGCTCGAGAACAGTTCGGTGCGCGGGAACGACTGGATGACCTCCAGCATCGCCTGCCCCGAATACGAGTTCAACTGGAACCCGGCCCGGTCGATCACCTTGCGCACCCGGCGGGCGATCACGGGAATGTCGAGGACGTTCTCGTGCAGCGCCGTGACGGTGAAGACGCCGAGGAAGCGGTGCTCACCGGTGATGTTGCCGTCCTCGTCGAGAATGCTCACGCCGACGAAGAACGGGTAGACCGAGCGGTGCACGGTCGCGGGGAACGAGCCCTGCGTCAGCACGAGCAGGGGGCGGTCGGGGATCTCGGCGGCCGGCGGCAGGCTCAGCGGGCCCTCGGTGACCGTGTCCGAGCGCAGCAGCCCGAGGCCGCTGCCCGGCACGACCTGCAGGCTCCGGGTGCCGGACTCGTCGGGCTCCCCCAGTTCGAAACGCCGGTACCCGAGCGCCGCGTAATTGCCCTGCGACATCCACCGCAGCAGGTCGGCGCAGTCCTCCAGGTCGTTCTTCGACACACCGGGACAGGTCGCGGACGCCTCCAGTTCGTCGGCCAGCGTCCGCTCCAGCTTGCGCATGATGTCGGTGTCCCGGACCACCTGGCGCACGTCGGCGAGGACCGTGCCGACCTCCTTCTCGAGCGTGTCGAGAACCGCGGAGTCGGCACGCGGATCGAGTTGGACGTGGATCCACGACTCGGACACACCGTCCTCGCCGGCATCCTTCGCCTTGTCTCCCATGAGGATTCCGCGAAGCGCACCGATCGGATCACGCCGCACCGACACGATCGGGTGCACGAATTCGCTGATCCCGATGCCGAGACGGTTCAGCAGCGCGGTGATCGATTCGACGAGCAGCGGCATATCGTCCGTGACGATCTGCAGCGATGCACCGAGTTCCCGCCCGTCGCCCGACCGGTAGACCCGGGTGATCGCGCGCTCCGGAGGCCGATGAAGGGCCAATGTCAGGTGCGCGCCGAGCACGGCGTCGGAGGCGCCGTTGACGGCACTCTCGCTGTCACCGCGATCGACGTGCCGGAAGTACACGGCTGCGAGAGTCGGCACCTGAGACCGGAGACCTTCGGGCAGATTCCGCGCCCACTCCGCATCTTTCAGTGCTGCCGATTCCGTCATCGGGGCTCACTTCCTCTTCGTTCCGATCGCCGCGGGCAACTCTCTCGAGACTAGCCCGCGGCGATGGGAACAGAGGGTGAACTTCGGGCACCCCGCGTGCCGGATCCGTCAGCCGGTGGTCACCGGCGCGAGGTACTTCTCGAGCCCGTCGCGTTCCGCCTCGGACAGCGGACGCGACCGTTCGGTCTTCACGTCGAACGCCACCAGCAGGGCGTCGCCCGTAGCACAGTGGACGCCGTCGCGGCTCCTGACGACGTGCCGGATCGTGTACGACGAATTTCCGACGTGGAGCACCGACACATCGATCGTCAGCGGACCGGAGGCGTCGGTGACGGGACGCAGGAATTCCACATCCATCTTCCGCACCACCATCGCACCGGGCTGCGCGCCGGCAGCGCGCAACTCGGTGGTCAGGAATGCGATCCGCGCTTCCTGCATGTACTCCATGAAGCGGGTGTTGTTGACGTGACCCAGGCGGTCGGAGTCACCCCACCGGACCTGGATCTCGTACGTGAAGGCCTGCTGCCCCACCAGGTCAGTCCCTCGTCAGCTTGCGGTGCGTGACGCGGTGCGGACGTGCCGCATCCGGTCCGAGCCGCTCGACCTTGTTGGCCTCGTAGCCCTCGAAGTTGCCCTCGTACCAGTACCAGGCAGCCTCGTTGTCGCCGAAGCCGCCCTCCCACGCGAGGATGTGCGTGCAGGTGCGGTCGAGGAACCAGCGGTCGTGGGAGATCACGACGGCGCAGCCGGGGAACTGTTCGAGTGCATTCTCCAGCGAACCGAGGGTTTCGACGTCGAGGTCGTTGGTCGGTTCGTCGAGCAGGATCAGGTTTCCGCCCTGCTTGAGCGTCATCGCGAGGTTCAGGCGGTTGCGCTCACCACCGGACAGCACGCCCGCCGGCTTCTGCTGATCGTGACCCTTGAACCCGAACGAGCTGATGTAGGCGCGCGACGGCATTTCGGTCTGGCCGACCACGATGTGATCGAGGCCGTCGGACACGACCTCCCACACCGTCTTGTCGGGGTCGATGCCGGTGCGGTTCTGGTCGACGTAGCTGAGCTTGACGGTCTGACCGATCTTCACCTCGCCCGCGTCCGGCTCCTCGAGCCCGACGATGGTCTTGAACAGCGTCGTCTTACCGACACCGTTGGGGCCGATCACGCCGACGATGCCGTTACGCGGCAGGGTGAACGACAGGTCCTTGATCAGAACCCGGCCGTCGAAGCCCTTGTCGAGGTTCGACACCTCCACCACGACGTCGCCGAGGCGCGGCGGCGCAGGAATCTGGATCTCGTCGAAGTCGAGCTTGCGGGTCTTCTCGGCCTCGTTGGCCATTTCCTCGTAGCGGTCGAGGCGGGCCTTGTTCTTGGCCTGACGGGCCTTGGCTCCCGAACGGACCCAGGCCAGCTCCTCCTTGAGGCGCTTCTGCAGCTTCTGGTCCTTCTTGCCCTGGACCTCGAGCCGGGCGGCCTTCTGCTCCAGGTAGGTGGAGTAGTTGCCCTCGTACGGGTACAGGCGGCCGCGGTCGACCTCACAGATCCACTGGGCGACGTGGTCGAGGAAGTACCGGTCGTGAGTGACGGCCAGGATCGCACCCGGGTAGGCGGCGAGGTGCTGCTCCAGCCACAGGACGCTCTCCGCGTCGAGGTGGTTGGTCGGCTCGTCGAGCAGCAGCAGGTCGGGCTTGCTGAGCAGCAGCTTGCAGAGGGCGACGCGGCGCTTCTCACCACCGGAGAGGTGCGTGACCATGTCCTCCGGCGGCGGACAGCGCAGAGCGTCCATCGCCTGCTCGAGCTGGGAATCGATCTCCCACGCGTCGGCATGGTCGAGCTTCTCCTGGAGCTCGCCCATCTCCTCCATCAGCTCGTCGGAGTAGTCGGTGGCCATCAGCTCGGCGATCTCGTTGTACCGCTTGAGCTGGACCATGGTTTCACCCATGCCCTCTTCGACGTTCTCGCGAACGGTCTTCGTCTCGTCCAGGTGCGGTTCCTGCATGAGGATCCCGACGGTGGCACCGGGAGCGATGAACGCTTCACCGTTGCCCGGCTGATCCAGCCCCGCCATGATCTTGAGGATGCTGGACTTACCCGCGCCGTTCGGGCCGACCACACCGATCTTGGCGCCGGGGTAGAAGCTCATCGTGACGTCATCGAGGATGACCTTGTCACCGTGCGCCTTGCGCACCTTCTTCATCGTGTAAATGAACTCAGCCATGGGGCCAGCCTAATGGTGAAGCGCGACGAACCCACATCGCGGAGGGTCGAGGACGTGATCGGGGGCTTCCCGGGAAGATGCCGTGAGTATCGGCGCCGGGAACGCGAGGTCGGCGCCGATACCCGCAGGTGCGCTACGCGACGAGGGACCGGGTGGCCACCTCTTCGGTCGCCGGGTTCCCCGCACCGCCGTCGGCCGTTCGCGGCGCGCGCTCGAGCACGACCGTGCACCGGGCCAGATCCGGTCCGATCGCGGTGGCGCTCAACTCCAGGTCGGAGCGGGCGATGCCGTCCCGGGTGGTGTATTCGGTGGTGCGCAATTCGCCCGTCACGAGAACGGGATCGCCCTTCGTGATCGAGGCGACGACGCCGGCCATCAGCCGTCGCCTGCAGGTCACCGTGAGGTAGAGCGTGCTCCCGTCACGCCACTCCCCCGTGGCGTGGTCGCGGCGCCGGACCGTGCTCGCCATCCGGAAACTGAGGAACTCGTCACCGCCCGCGTTCGACCGGGTGACCGGGCTGGTGATGACCGTTCCGACGACGGTGCCGTGTGTTTCGTACATGACGTCTACCCCCTGTGAGTGCGGCAAGGTGCCTTCACTCACAGCGTGCCGTCCGGCGGCGCCGTTGTCGGCCGGAATCGGACATCTGTGGAGAAACCGAGCAATTGTGGATGGAACCGCGAAATCGGCCCCGGGAGCCCCGACCGTGTCGGGGCGGCGTGCTAGCGGTCAGCGCCCGGCTTCGCGGTCCCGTCGCGCCAACTCCGCGAACATCGCGTTGTGCGCGGCCAGATCCGCGTCGTCGTCCCGGTCCGCGGCCCGGTCGACCCGTCGCGCCGTGCGGCCGTCGCTGCGGGACCACTGGATGAGCAGTGCCATCATCACCAGTACCAGCGGGATCTCACCGGTGGCCCACGCGATGCTGCCGCCCAGCTGCTGGTCACCCACCAGGTCGGCGTTCCAGCCGAGTCCGAGCGCTCGGTAGTACCACTCGCCCATCACGGCGCCCATGCTCATCAGCGCGACGCCGAAGAAGGCGTGGAACGGCAGGGAGCCGAACACCATCGCGAGCTTCGTCACCGGTTGCAGCTTGCGCGGCGACGGGTCGATCCCGATCGCGACCCAGTAGAAGAGGTAGCCGCTCAGCAGGAAGTGCAGGTTCATCAGGACGTGCGCGGAATGGGAGTCGACGGCGGCCTCGAAGATCCCGCCGAGGTACAGGGCGTAGAAACCGCCCACGAACAGCACCGCCGCGACGACGGGGTGCGTGATGAACCGGGAGAACGGGCTGTGCAGCGCGGTCAGGATCCATTCGCGCAGACCCGGCACACCGTTCTTGCCCGCGGGATCGAGGGCGCGCAGGGCGAGCGTGATCGGGGCACCGAGCACCAGGAGAACCGGCGCCAGCATGGACAGCGCCATGTGAGCGCCCATGTGCACGCTGAACACGGCCGGCGAGTAGCGACCGACACCCGAGGACGTCGCGATCAGCAGCACCACGCACCCGCACATCCAGGCGACGGTTCGTCCGACCGGCCAGCTGTCGCCGCGCCGCCGAAGTTTGCGCAGTCCGAGCGCGTACACGACGGCCAGCACGATCGCGGCGGTGCCGTAGAGGAGGTCGAATCGCCAGTCCAGCATCAGGCGGGCGAACGTGGGCGGCCCCGCCAGGTTGTAGCCGAGTTCGACCTCCGTCAGGGTGGGCGCCGCGGTCGGGGGCGGAGGGGGCGTGCGGCCGAGTCCGACGGCGAGACCGATCGTCGCGGCGAAGACCATGACCTCCGCACCGGCGAAGCGGATCAGGTTGCCGCGTTTCGCCGGATCCTCCTGCAGTGCGGGCAGCGCCCGGCGACGCTGCGCCCACCCGAACACACCGAGGACGACGAGGGCCACGATCTTCGCGACCACCAGCCGCCCGTACGTGGTGTCGATCAGGTCGCCGATCCGGACGCGGACGAGCGCGTTCACGACACCGCTGACCGCCATGACGACGAAGCAGACGGTCGCGACCGCGGAGAACCTGCGCGCCGCGACGTCGGTGTGGGCGCCGCGCCTGCGCGCGTGGGCCAGAAGAGCGAACAGACCGCCCGCCCACAGCGAGGCCGCCACGAGGTGCAGGATCAGGCTGTTCGTCGCCATGTCGTGCGAACCGCCCGAGGACGAGTGCCCGGTCAACGCGAGCGGCATCAGTCCGAGGATGCCGACGACCAGCAGGATCGGCGTCCACCACCAGCGCAGCACGAGCCGGGAGGCGATCGCGAGGACGACGGCGATGATCGCGGTCCAGCGCCAGGCGCCGGCGAGTTCGACCTGATCGATCGAGTTGACGATGTTGGCCGGCTTGACCGCTTCGGCGAAGGGTTGCCCGGACGTGTCCGACAGCGTCAGCGGGACGAGGACGAGGGCGGTCGCCGCCCACACGATCGCGGCGTACGACGCGGTGCGGACCGCGCGGTAACCGTCCACGTCCAGGACTCCCGATTTCTGCGGCGGCACGAAGAACGCCGCGAGCAGCAACGATCCGATGGTGATGACGGCGGCGATCTCCGACACGGCCCGCATGGCGGGCAATCCGTAGGTGGTGATCGGTCCGGGATCCGGAATTCCCAGCAGCACGAGCGCCTGAGCAGCGGAAAGTCCGACGACGATTGCCGCAACCAGGCCGGCGATGAGACCGCCGACGAGGAACAGGGCGGTCGAATCGGCACGATTCGGGGGTTTCGAAGCCGGGTCGGACGCCGCGAGCTGGGGTGTAGCCATACATCAAGGGTAGGACCTACGACAGGCCGTCGGAGACGCGAGGGTCGGTCGCCGTTGCGGCTACCGTCGACAGGGACGTGTCCCGGGGAAACGAGAGGCTGAGATGGCGGAGTTTCTGATCATCGTGGTGGCGCTGTTCTTCGCGGGCATGGGTGTCTACGGGCTCGCCCTGCCCGCCCGCCTGGTCGCCCCGTTCGGTCTGACCGCGAATTCGGCGTCGGCCCGCGCCGAGGTGCGCGCGGTCTACGGCGGCTTCGGTGTCGCCGTGGCGGGCCTGCTCGTCGGCGCGGCCTTCGACGTCCACGGCATCCGATCCGTCGTGGCGGTGACGGTCGCCGTCGCCCTGCTGGGGATGGCGTTCGGCCGGATCGTGGCCGCAATCACCGACCGGCCGACCCGCTTCTACCCCGTGTGGTTCTACTTCGTCGTCGAGATCGTCCTGGCGGGGTTCCTGCTCTCCGCGGCGGCCCTGGGCTCGTGACGCACACACCCCAGCCCCGGTCGGAGCACTCGGGGCGGCAGGTAATATTTGCTGCGCGCCTCCGTAGCTCAGGGGATAGAGCAAGAGCCTTCTAATCTCTTGGTCGCAGGTTCGAATCCTGCCGGGGGCACCAAAACAGCAGCTCAGGGCCTCGGGTCAGTCCTTCAGGAACGCCAGCAGATCGGCGTTGATCGTCTCCGCCTGAGTGGTGGGCATGCCGTGGGGGAAGTCCGTGTACGTCTTCAACGTTCCGTTGGCGAGAAGTTTCGCGGACAGGGGCCCGGAGGCTGCGTAGGGAACGATCTGGTCGTCCTCGCTGTGCATCACGAGCACCGGCACCGTGATCTTCTTCAGGTCCTCGGTGAAGTCGGTCTGAGAGAAGGCGACGATGCCGTCGTAGTGGGCCTTGGCCCCGCCCATCATCCCTTGCCGCCACCAGTTCTCGATGATCGCTTCCGAGGACTCCACGCCCGGCCGGTTGAATCCGTAGAACGGCCCCGCCGGCAGGTCGCGGTAGAAGACGGAACGGTTGGCCGCGAGTTGCGCCTGCAAATCGTCGAACACAGCCTTGGGCAGGCCGCCCGGGTTCGCGTCCGTCTTCACCATCAGCGGCGGCACCGCGCTGATGAGCGCGGCCTTCGACACCCGGCTCTCGCCGTGCCGGGCGAGATAGTGCGCGACCTCACCGCCGCCGGTCGAGTGGCCGACGTGGATGGCGTCGTGGAGGTCGAGGTGTGCGGTCAATTCCGCGAGGTCGTCGGCGTAGTGGTCCATGTCGTGGCCGTCGCCGGTCTGCGTGGAGCGTCCGTGCCCACGCCGGTCGTGGGCGATCACTCGATAGCCGTGCTGGAGGAAGAACAGCATCTGGGCATCCCAGTCGTCGGCCGACAGCGGCCAGCCGTGGCTGAACACGATGGGTTGACCGGTTCCCCAGTCCTTGTAGAAGATCTCCGTGCCGTCCTGCGTGGTGATCGTGCCCATGGGTGTGCCTTCCTTGACCGCTCCGGGGAATGACGCTGATGAGGACGGAATTCAGTACATCAAACTTCGGTATGCCGCAGGGCTGCTTCGACCGGCGGCGGCGTCCCGTACTCGCGCGTAGCAAACCGACTGATTAGTCTTGTTCGCGCATCGCCCCAACCCGACGGGGCAACGGTGCATCGGGACCCGCCACTTTCCTCCGCGAGTGGCGGGTCCCGTCCGTCCGGCGTCAGCTCGTCGGGGGAACCTCGAACACCAGCAGCGTGCTGGTGGCGGTGGCCACGACGCGGCCCTGCGCGTCGGTGACCTCCCCTTCCGCGAACGCGATGCGGCGGCCCGCCTTCTTCACCACACCGGTCGCGGTGAGCGCCCCGGAGTCGCGGGTCGCCCCACGGATGTAGTTGACCTTGATCTCGACCGAGGTGTACCCCCACCCTGCGGGCAACGTGGTGTGCACGGCGCACCCGGCGACCGAATCGAGCAGCGTGCACACGGCTCCGCCGTGGATCGCGCCGATCGGGTTGTACTGCGATTCGTCGGGATCGAGCGCGAACACCACCCGCTCGGGTTCGGCCTCGAGGAACCGCAGGTTCATCAAGGTGGCGATGGGCGGCGCCGGAATGCCGCCGTCGAGAATCGACCGCAGGTAGGTGAGGCCGTCGAGTTCCCGGGCCTTTCGCGCCGGACCCGCCGGGTCGTGCCATTCGACGATCTTCGACCGCACCTCACCCCACTCACCGGCGTCCGGCAGGCTCGCGACCGTCGATACTTCACCGTTTCCGAACGCGTTCACTATGCGGCTCCCCTCTGCGCCGACTGCGGATAGAGGACGTCGAGGTCGCCGGACAGCGCCGCTTTGACGGTGCGGGTGGTGTCGTCGGCGAGCACCTCGTGCGCGCCGGACTCGATGCCGTCGAAGGCAAGTCGCGCGACCTCGGCCGCGGAGATCTTCTCCACGTCCAGACCACTGGTCATGTCGGTGTCCATGTAGCCGAGATGCAGCCCGACCACCTGAATGTTCTGCGCCGCGAGTTCGGCGCGCATGGCGTTGGTGGCACTCCACAGGGCGGCCTTCGACACGCTGTAGGAGCCGCCGATCGCCAGCCACGACAGCACGGAGTGAACGTTGAGGATCGCGCCACCGCCGTTGGCGGCGATGATCGGCGCGAGCGCGCGCGTCACGTGGAGCGGTCCGTAGAGGTTGGTTTCGAGTTCGCGGCGCATCCCGTCCAGATCGCCCGTGAGCGGCGATTCGCCGACGAGGATCCCGGCGTTGTTGATCAGCACGCCGAGATCGCCGACGAGTTCGGCTGCGGCGTAGACCGACTCGGGGTCCGTGACATCCAGCCGGATGGGCACGACCCGCGCGTGCCCGTCGATCGTGGACGTGTCGCGTGCCGACGCGTAGACCGTGCGCGCTCCCCGTGCGAGCGCCTCGGCGACGAAGGCCCGGCCGAGCCCGCGATTGGCCCCGGTGACCAGCACCGTCCGATCGTGAATCGTGGTCATGACGACCCCTTCGAGTGAGTAAGTCTGCTTTTCAAACTAACCGTGCCGTCGACAGTAATCCCTATTAGTTGGAAAACACAACCCTCTATGATGGAGGACATGAACAACGGCGACATCCAGCCAGCAACACCCGAGATCGTCATGGACCGCATGCCCCTGGCGCCGAGACCCTGCGCCATCGCCGCCACCATGGAGTTGATCGGCGACCGCTGGTCGATGCTGGTTATCCGCGAACTGTCCTACGGGGTGCACCGCTTCGACCGGATCGCGGGCTACATCGGCGTCTCCCGCGACATCCTCACCGCGCGACTGCGCAAGCTGGAGGAGGTCGGCGTCATCGAACGCAGGCAGTACTCCGAGCACCCGCCCCGCTTCGAGTACCACCTCACCCCCGCGGGCGAGGACCTGCGGCCGCTACTGCTCTCCCTGTTCCAATGGGGCAGCAAGTGGGCCGTCGACGAGGCCCCGTCGGTGCTTGTGCACGAGTGCGGTCACTCGCTGGAACTGGAACACCGCTGCGCGCACTGCGGCGAGGCGGTCGAGAAGACCACTGTCGCAATGCATTCCCGCACACCGCGACGAGAATCCTGAGCCGCCGACACGGCCCGATACAGGACGTCCCGACACCGGTCTATAGTTTCCGATGTAAACGTCAGGTAAAGAAGTCCTCACACGCAAGGCAGGGGTGGTCTGTGTCAACGCGCGACCGGGTAGCAGAGATCTACGAGCAGGTCCGCCTGCGGAACGCCGGAGAACCCGAGTTCCACCAGGCCGCCGCGGAGGTCTTCGAATCGCTCCAGGTCGTGCTCGAGCACCGTCCGCACTACGCCGATTCCGGACTGATCGAGCGGCTGTGCGAGCCCGAACGTCAGATCATCTTCCGGGTACCGTGGGTCGACGATTCCGGCAGCGTGCACGTCAACCGCGGTTTCCGCGTGCAGTACAACAGCGTTCTCGGCCCCTACAAGGGTGGGCTGCGGTTTCACCCCAGCGTGAACCTGGGAATCGTGAAATTCCTCGGGTTCGAGCAGATCTTCAAGAACGCCCTCACCGGGCTTCCGATCGGTGGTGGCAAAGGCGGCTCCGACTTCGACCCCAAGGGCCGTTCCGAGGCCGAGATCATGCGCTTCTGCCAGTCGTTCATGACCGAACTGCATCGCCACATCGGTGAATACACCGACGTCCCCGCCGGTGACATCGGTGTCGGCGGTCGCGAGATCGGCTACCTGTTCGGCCAGTACAAGCGCCTCACCAACTCGTACGAGTCGGGCGTCCTCACCGGCAAGGGACTCACCTGGGGCGGCTCCCAGGTGCGTCGGGAGGCCACGGGGTACGGCGTCGCCTATTTCGTCGCCGAGATGCTGAAGACCGCGAACAGTTCACTCGACGGCAAGACCGTCGTCGTCTCCGGTTCCGGGAACGTCGCGATCTACGCCATCGAGAAGGTGCACCAGCTCGGCGGAATCGCGATCGCAGCCTCCGATTCCGCGGGATACCTCGTCGACGAGAAGGGCATCGACCTCGAACTCCTGAAGGAGATCAAGGAGGTGCGGCGGGGCCGGATCAGCGAATACGCGGAGGCCGTGTCGCACGCACGGTTCGTGCCGAACGGTTCCATCTGGGATGTGCCGTGCGACGTCGCGCTGCCCTGCGCTACTCAGAACGAACTCGACGAGTCAGCAGCCAAAACCCTGGTCACGAATGGTGTGCAGGCGGTGGCGGAGGGCGCGAACATGCCCACGACCCCGCAGGGCGTCCAGGTGCTCCGCGACGCCGCGGTGGCGTTCGCCCCAGGCAAGGCAGCCAACGCCGGCGGCGTCGCGACGTCTGCGCTCGAGATGCAGCAGAACGCATCCCGCGACTCGTGGGGCTTCGAGTACACCGACGAGCGGTTGGCCGGAATCATGCGCGGCATCCACGAACGGACCGTCGCCACCGCCGCCGAGTACGGCATGCCGGGCGACTACGTGCACGGCGCGAACATCGCCGGTTTCGTGAAGGTCGCCGACGCCATGATCTCGCTGGGCGTCATCTAGAAGCAACGTAAGGTCAGGGCCTGGCCGTCGACGCCACGCCCCACGCTCGGACAGCACGAGGGCGTCAGCTCACCTGACACTGTGTCTGACCCCATTCGACCCAGCACATCTGCTTGACGTCGGGCCTGGGGTTCTTGTTGGGCAGGGGCTGGGAACAGCCGGTCTCGCAGATCGGCTTGGCCGAGGCCATACCTGCGGCACCGGTCAGCGAAATGGCAAGGGCCGCAAATCCGGCGAGGGCGATGCGCGCCGTGATGGAGATCGTGGTGGGAGACATGGGTTCCTTTCGGGGGGCGGATTTCGTGCTGCAACCAGCATCGGCCTCAGCCCCGCCCGCAGAAAGGCCGCCGAGGGTGCCATGAACGCACCCTCGG
>NZ_JBHUSF010000263.1:0-12990 GCF_042673295.1 Rhodococcus sp. NPDC057014 | reverse complement strand
GGCCTACCACCGTCATCGCGACCGTCGGGACCGGTCAGAACTCCAGGCTGCCGACAACCGATTCCACCGACCTCAGGATGGTGCCGTCGTACACCAGGCGTTCGATCTGCTCGATGTCGTCACCGAAGAAGCGGTCCGCGTCCACACGGGGTGCGACCTCTCGGATCGCACGGCGTACCGCCTGGGACGCGGTGGAACCCTCTTCGGGACCGAGGAATTCGTGGGCCTGCGCCGCACACATCAGTTCGATCGCCAGCACGTAGCGGAGTTTGCCGACGATCCGGTAGGCCTTCGTCACCGCCAGGTACGCATTGCTCACCGGGTCCTCCTGATTCGCACAGGTGGGCACCGAATCGACCGACGCGGGCTGGCAGGAGGTCTTCATCTCCATGTACAACGCGGCCGCGGTGTACTGGGCGATCATGTAGCCGTTGTTCAATCCCGGACTCGGGGAGAGGAAGGCAGGCAGTCTACTGAAGTTGCTGTTAACCATGCGGTCGGTGCGGCGTTCGGATATCTTGGCAAGCACGGTGAGCGCGGTGGCCATCAGATCGGCTTGGATGCCGACGAACGTGCTGTCGAAGTTGGCGCCCATCAGGGCGATACCGTCGTCGTTCTCCGGAATGACGACCGGATTGTCGCCGACAGAGTGCAGTTCGTCCCGAACGACGTCGATCGCGTCTTTGAGTGCACGTCGTGCTCCTCCGTGGATCTGCGGGATGCCGCGCAGGCTGTAGGTGTCCTGAACGCGATAGTCGCGGTACTTGGCGACTATCGCGCTGCCCTCGAGGATTCGCCGGACATTGTGTGCGACCGCAGCCTGTTCGGGATGCTTCTTCATTGCCTGCAGACGCGGGTCGTATGCCTTGATCGTCCCCTTGAGTGCCTCGAGAGACAACGCGGCCGCGGTGTCGGCCACCGTGGCAGCGCGCGCCGCATCGTAGGCGAGGAGTACGCCGATTGCGGTCACCGAGTGGGTGCCGTTGGTCAGCGTCAGGCCTTCCTTGCAGCCCAGGGTCACCGGACTCAGGCCGAATCGCTGCAGCGCGGCTGATGCCGAAACCTCGACGTCGTCGACCAGCACGCGGCCCTCGCCGAGGAGAACCCGGGCCATGTGGGCTTCGGGGCCGAGGTAGCCGACCGAGCCGTCACCGGGCACGACCGGCGTGATCCGGTTGTTGAGCAGGTCCCGGATGAGGTAGAGCACCTCGAGGCTGGTCCCGGAATAGCCCTGCCCGAGTCCGACCAGCATCATCAACTGAATTGCCCGAACCACCTCCACCGACAGCGGCTCACCCACCGACACCGCATGCGAGAGCACGATATTGCGCTGCAGTGCCTCGGCGTCCTCCGGGGAGATCACCTCGGTGACATTGTCCCCGAAGCCGGTTGTGACGCCGTAAATCAGCCGATTCTCGGACAGAAACCGCTCGATCAACTTGCGTGATCGCCGGACCCGCTCGCCGTACGACGGCGTGAAGGTCACGCGCGCACCGAAGCGCGCCACCGCGACGAACTCCTCGATGGTTATCTCGCCGTCACCCAATGCGACGGTGGCGATTTCTTGAGCATGGATCGTCATCAGCGATCTCCTTCGGACTCCATGAATGCGACATAGCAGTCGGTGACGTTGGCGTTCCGGTGCAATTGGCCTCGAGCCAGCACCCGTCCCGAAGGTTGACACTATTTGATTAACTGCGACATCTTTATGAACATTACTAATGCATGCCATTACGCTCGACGGAGGCGCGACCGCAGGTTGGTGGCCACAACGGCTCCAGCAGGTGACCTGCAAGATCACGCCGAGATAGTCGACTACGTCCCCACCACGACCCCGGCGCCTCAGGAGTCGACGCCGAGGCCCGCGTCCCGTGCCCGGACGATGGCGGCGGGACGGTCGGGCACACCGAGCTTGGCGAGCACGTTCGACACGTGGTTGCGCACCGTCTTCGGGCTCAGCACGAGTCTGCGCGAGATGCTCGCGTTGTCGTAGCCGCGGGCGACGAGGTCGAGGACCTCCCGTTCGCGGTCGGTGAGTTCCGGAAACACCGTGGGCTCCATCCGGCGCGAGGCGGCCATGAAGCTCATCGCGCGGGCCGCGACCGCGGCGCCGAGGATCACCTCCCCGTTGGCGACCGCCCGGACGGCCCGTTCGACCTCCCCCGGATCGGCCCCCTTCACCAGGTAGCCGCGCGCCCCGGCGCGCACCGACGCGACCAGCGATTCGTCGTCCTCGTGCATCGTCACGACGAGCACCCGCAGGGCGGGGTGCCGCTCGACGAGTCGCCGGGTGGCGTCCACCCCCGAACCGTCGCCGAGTTCGAGATCCATCAGCACCACGTCGACGTCGCCGTCCACGACGTCGAGCGCCTCGGCGACGGAACTGGCCTGTACGGCCACCTCCATGCCGTCGAGCGTCGACAGCAACGCGACCATGCCCAGCCGGAACACCGGGTGGTCGTCGACGACGGCTACCCGGATGGACGAGGTGGTGGAATTCGTGGTGCCCGCGCTCATGATGCGGTCAACGGTAACCGGGCGGTCACCACCGTGCCTGTCGGACGGCCGGATTCGATGTGCAGCGTGCCGCCGAGTTCGTGCGCCCGCTCGCGCATCGACCGGGTGCCGACGCCGCCGCCCCCGGCCGGATCGAACCCGCACCCGTCGTCGTGGATGACAACCGTCAGCACCTCCGGAGCGAACGTGGCGTCGACCCGGCAGCCGTCGGCACCGCTGTGCCTGCGCGCGTTGGTGACCGCCTCGACGACGATCCCGTACGCCGCGGCGCTGATCTCCGCGCCCAGCCTCGGCGGCGGATCGGCCTGCACCCGCAGCTGGAACCCGCTGCGCGACTGGCTGGCCGCCAGTTCGTGCAGCGCCGGGACCAGTCCGAGTTCGTCGAGCACCGGCGGGAACATGCTGCGCGACAGCTGCCGGACGCCCTCCACCTGATGGTCGAGTTGCTCCTGCAGCGCGTCGATGAGTTCCGCGGCGGCGACCGGATCCGAACCGAGCAGATTCCGGGCGCCCTGCAGGCCCAGCCGGATGCCCGCCAGCGACGGCCCCAGCCCGTCGTGCAGTTCGCGGCGAATCATCTGCCGCTCCTCCAGCCGCACGGACGCCAGCCGACGCCGCGCCTCCTGCAGGTTCTCCGCGGACTGCAGCACGACGAGACCGGCCGTCACCACCGCCGACAGTTCGGTGAGCGACCGGCGGGTGCGCGCCCCCAGCGACTCCCCCGGCGGCGCCGTCACGACCATCGTCCCCAGCACCGCGCCACGGTGCACCAACTCCACCGACTCGGCAGGTCCGGTCGCCGAACCCCACACCGCGGCAACCCCGCTGGTGCGCCGCACGGACACGGATTCGAGCCGCAACGCGACGCCGACGCCGGCAGCCAGACCCTCGAGGAGTTGTTCCGGGGTCTCGGCGCTGCCGAACTGCCTGCCGAGGGTGCGGACGGCCCGCACCGGATCCTCGCCCTCGCCGTACACCAGGCGGTGCACCCGCCGCTGCAGCCACAACCGCACCGGCTGCACCGCGACGGCGACGACACCCGCCGCGACCACCTGCGCCCCCACCGAATCGCCGTCGGGCAGCAGGGCCGTCACGGCCGTGGCCACCACCACGTACAGCACCAGCAGCGCGACGGTGAGGGTGCCGGCCACCGTCGCGCGGCTGACGACCAGGTTCAGCCCCCACATGCGCTGACGGAGGATGCACACCAGGATCGCGACCGGGTAGAACGCCTGAACAGCCAAGTGCACCAACGGGTTGAGCACCCACAGCCCCGGCAGCGACGCCGGCAGCACCAGCGGAATGTACGCGCCCGTCATCAGCCCCGTGCCGAGGCACATCCACCCGAGACCCACCCGCTCGCGGGGTGGACCGTGACGCCACCGCCACCCGCAGTCCGCGGCCGCCGCGAAACCGACCACGAGGACGGGCACGATCTGCCAGACCGCGGGGATCTCCGTGAACGTGCGGGACCAGAAGTACCAGGCCGTCGCGGCGACACCGGCGAGGACGCCGAGTTTCGCGCCGGCGCCGAGCGGATGGTCGCGGATCAGCCACGGCACGATCAGGAACAGGCTGAGCGTCCCGGGAATCCACGCCGTGTTCTGCAACGGCGACAGCACGTCGACCCACGGCAGCCCCGGACGCACCGCCGCGAGTTGCGAGTAGCTGTACCCGAGTGCGGCGAGACCCACGCCGATCGCGGCGAGCCCCATGATGATCGGCACCGGGTGCACCCGCCGCGCGAGCACGACACCGGCCACGGTCCCGTAGACCGCCGCCCCGACGACGTCGACCAGGAAGAACAGCTGATTCGAATCGATGCCCGGATCGGCCCGGACGAACGCCACCACCGACAGCACGACCAGGATCCACGCGGACACCGCCATGACGGCAGCGGGTACGGGCGCACCGCCCGCACCTGCCGACCCCTCGGTCATCGGAGTGTCCTTCTGCTTCGCCATGGTGCGAACGAGTATCTCCCCTACTCGCGCGCGGTGTCGGCGAAAGCGAACCCGATCGCGCTCACCAGCACCCACAGCGGCCCGGTGAACCCCGCGAGATACTGCAGCGGTGAGACGCCGATGACGGCGGTCACCAGTCCCAGCACCAGGCTGACCCAGCCGATCCACCGCGGTCCCGCGTGCCCGCGGAGCAACGCGACGGCCACCGCCAGCGCGCTGACCCCCGCACCCGCCCACAGCCACGGAATGGTGCCCATCCAGTGGCCGCCGACCACCGCGAACTCCGGCACCAGCCGGCTCGTGTCACCGAGTCCGAACACCAACTCGGTGGTCAGCCCGGTCCCCAACAGGCACGCCGCCGATGTCAGGACCAGCCCGAACGCCGCGACCGACGGCAGGATGCTCTCTGCGGGCAACGCTGCCCGCAGCCGCTGGGACAGCCCGGCGGCGAAGACGAGGATCAGCAGCGCCGCGGTCATGATCGACACGTGCATCACGAGGATCCCGGTGCGCTGTCCGGCGAGACCGTTCATGATGGCGACCGCGTCGCCGGCCGACGCCTCCACGTACACGGCGTCGACCGACATGCTCGCCTGGATGCCGACGATTCCGGCCACGCCGGCGACGACCCCGACGTACGCCCACCACCGGCCGCTTCGCGGCCGCGCGGTCGCCGGGACCTCGTTCTGCACGCCGTCTGGAACATTCACTGTGCTCATGAGACGACGATCGGACACCCGGTGTCCCGGGCACCAGGGGCGGATGTCCCGATGTGGCGGGACCGCGCCGTCCGGTTCAGCCCTCGAGCTTCTTGGCCCCGAGCATGTCCTTGAGCAGTTCGAACGCCACATCCTCGGGGTCGCGGCGAGTCGCGGGGTCGGCGGGTTCCGCCGCCTCCTTGAACATCTCTTCTTCGTCCTCGGGTGTGGAGACGGGCGGCGTCGACGCCGAAGCCTCGTAGTCGATCGGCCCGGGATCGTCCGGGTAGTCCGGTGCCTCCGGCGGCGGAATGTCGTCGTCCGGTTCGGACGACGGACGTGCCTGCGCCGCACCCGGACCGGCATCGGTGCTCCGTGCGTCGGACTGCTGCTGAGGCGGGCGCTGCGCAGCCCGCTCCTGGCTGGGCCGGGAGAACCGGGGTGCGCCTGCCGGCTTCGTCGGCGCCGCAGCGGCCTTCGCGACCGGTGGGGGCGGCGCCGTCGGGGCACCGGCCTGATACTCCACTTCCCAGGTGCCGCCGAACATCTCGGACAGCACCTCGGTGATCACCTGGGCGTTGTGCGGGGACGCGATCCGAGCGCCGAGGTTGGGGACCGGGTGCGCCAGGATCAGGCGGTTGCCCTGCACGTCGTGCACCGTCGCGGCCGACAACATCGCGGGCAGGATCTTGTTCCGCTGGCTCACCTTCTCGCGCAGCGAATTCCAGGCTTCCCGCAGTGCGGCGGCATCCGGACCGGCCGATGCGGCGGGTGCCGCCTCCACCTCGGGTTCGGGAGTCGGCTCGGGTTCCGGTTCGGGAGTCGGCTCGGGTTCGGGCTCGGGCTCGGGCTCAGGCTCGGGCTCAGGCTCAGGCTCGGGCGCGGGCGCGGGCGCGGGCTCGGGCGTCGGCGCGGGCACCGGCGTCGGCTCCGGAACGGGTGTCGGTTCGGGCTGCGGCGTCGGCTCCGGTTCGGGAACGGGGGCAGGCGCGGGCTCCGGAACCGGCTTCGGCATCGGGTCGGGTTCCGGCTCGGGCTGCGGCGGCACGGTGGCGGCCGCGGCCTGGCGCATCGACGGTCGCTGGAACCTCGGCTCCGGTTCCGGTTCGGCGGGCCGTTGCGGCGCGCGATCCGGTGCTGCCGCGGGCCGCTCGGCTACGGCGGCGACCGGCGCGGAGCCTGCGGGCGGAAGTCCGCGCTCGACGCGTTCGAGTCGCTGCAGCACGGCCGACTCCGCATCGGAGGCCGAGGGCAGCAGCATCCGGGCGCACATCACTTCGAGCAGCAGTCGCGGGGCGGTGGCGCCGCGCATCTCCCCCAGCCCGGCGTGCATCACCTCGGCGAAGCGGGTGAGCGTCGCGGGACCGATCCGCTGGACCTGGGCGCGCATGTGCTCGAGCACGTCGCCGGGAGCGTCCACCAGGCCGCGTTCGGCGGCGTCGGGGACGGCCTGCATCAGGATGAGGTCGCGCAGGCGCTCGAGCAGGTCGACGGCGAAGCGGCGCGGATCGTGCCCGGCGTCCATGACGCGGTCGACCGTCCCGAACAGCGCGGCACCGTCGCCGGCGGCGAGCGCGTCCACGGCGTCGTCGATCAGCGCGACGTCGGTGACGCCGAGCAGCGCGAGGGCGCGCGGGTAGGTGACGCCCTCGTCGCCTGCGCCGGCGAGGAGCTGGTCGAGGATGCTCAGCGAGTCACGCGGGGACCCGCCGCCGGCGCGGATGACCAGCGGATATACCGGGTCGGCGACCGGCACACTCTCCTGCAGGCAGATCTTCTCCAGCAACCCGCGCATCGTCGCAGGCGCGAGCAGCCGGAACGGGTAGTGATGGGTGCGCGAACGGATGGTCGGCAGCACCTTCTCGGGTTCGGTCGTGGCGAAGATGAAGATGAGGTGCTCCGGCGGCTCCTCCACGATCTTGAGGAGGGCGTTGAAACCCGCCGTGGTGACCATGTGGGCCTCGTCCACGATGAACACCCGGTACCGGGACTCGGCGGGCGCGTAGAACGCGCGGTCACGCAGCTCACGGGTGTCGTCGACGCCACCGTGGCTGGCCGCGTCGAGTTCGGTGACGTCGAGGTTGCCCGACCCGCCGGGGCCGAGCGCCACGCACGAGGGGCACTGGCCGCACGGCGTCGAGGTCGGGCCCTCCACGCAGTTCAGCGATCGGGCGAGGATGCGGGCAGACGACGTCTTGCCACAGCCGCGGGGACCGGAGAACAGATACGCGTGGTTGATCCGTCCGGCGTCGAGAGCAGTGCTCAGTGGTTCGGTGACGTGCTCCTGCCCCACCACCTCGGCGAAGGATGCGGGTCGGTACTTCCGGTACAGGGCCACGCGGAAAGACTACCGGCGGTCCCCGACAGTCCGGCCCGGGTGGTCGAAGCGCCTGCTCGGCGCCCGCTCGGGGCCCTACTCACAGTCAGAAGTCCGGACCTGACCGGATTGCGTAACACGTTCGCAACGCATCGGCATCACGGTCGAAACGGCCCGCGGCCATCGTGAATTTCCGCACCGGGTTTCGTCCGGGTGTGTGAGGAGAATGTCGTGCCTGCAATCGACGCCGGAGCAACCGCCTGGCTTCTGATCAGTACCGCGCTGGTCCTGCTGATGACCCCGGGGCTCGCCCTGTTCTACGGCGGAATGGTCCGCTCCACCGGCGTCCTGAACATGATCATGATGAGCTTCGTGTCGATCGCGCTCGTCACGGTCGCCTGGCTGGTGGCCGGGTACTCCCTCATCTTCGGCGACGACATCGGCGGCGGACTGATCGGCGGGCTCGAGCACCTGGGGATGGCGGGCATCGACCCGACCACCGTCCACGGGCAGGTCCCCGAGATCCTGTTCGCCACGTTCCAGCTGACATTCGCGATCATCACCGCCGCGCTGATCAGCGGTGCTATCGCCGACCGGGCCAAGTTCTCGGCCTGGATGATCTTCGTGCCCGTCTGGGCCCTCGTCGTCTACGCACCCGTCGCGCACTGGGTGTGGAACCCGCAGGGCTGGATCGCGCAGTTCGGTGCCCTCGACTACGCGGGCGGACTGGTCGTCGAGATCGTGTCCGGCGCGTCGGGTCTGGCGTTGGCCCTGGTCCTGGGCCCGCGGCTCGGATTCAAGTCCGAGTCGATGCGCCCCCACAACCTTCCGCTGGTGCTGCTCGGTGTCGGCCTGCTCTGGTTCGGCTGGTTCGGTTTCAACGCCGGTTCCGCGCTCGCCGCCGACGGCACCGCCGCCGCGATCTTCCTGAACACCCTCGTCGCCGGGTGCACCGGTCTGCTCGGCTGGCTCCTCGTCGAGCAGAAGCGCGACGGTCACCCGACGACGTTCGGTGCGGCGTCCGGTGTCGTCGCCGGGCTGGTCGCGATCACCCCGTCGTGCGGCACCGTGAGCATGGTCGGCGCGGTGATCGTCGGCGCGGTCGCCGGTGTGGTCTGCTCGTTCGCCGTCGGCTGGAAGTTCCGCCTCGGATACGACGACTCGCTCGACGTCGTCGGCGTCCACCTGATGGGCGGCATCGTCGGCACGATCCTGATCGGTCTGCTGGCGACCGAGGTGATGACGGGCGGAGCCGAAGGCCTGCTGTACGGGGGCGGGTTCGCGCAACTCGGCAAGCAGGTGCTGGCCGTGGTGGTCGTCGCCCTCTACGCGTTCGGCGTGACATATGGGCTGGGCAAGCTGATCGACCGGATCTTCGGGTTCCGGGTCAGCGCCGAGGACGAGTCCTCCGGCATCGACCTGGCGCTGCACGCCGAGTCCGCGTACGAACACGGCGTGCTCGGGCACGGACCCATCGGCGGCGGCCAGGGCAACAGCGTCTTCCCGTGGATGCACGAGGCCGAACGCAGGCGGCAACTCGACGCGGAACGGAAGCAGAACCGAGACGATACGGAGTAGCGGCGGCTACTTCTTCTTCGCTGCCGCCGCCTTCTTCGCGTCGGCCTTCGCGGCCTTCTTGAACTCGCGGACCTCGTGGAGACTCTTGTCGTCGACGACGTCCGCGATCGAACGCCGGGACCCCTCGGTGCCGTAGTCGCCTGCCGCTTCGCGCCAGCCCTTCGGCTCGACTCCGATCTGCTTGCCGAGCAGCGCCAGGAAGATGCGGGCCTTCTGGTCGCCGTACCCCGGGAGCGCCTTCAACCGTTTCAGCACTTCTTTGCCGTCGGGGTCGCCGCTCGTCCACAGCGCCTCGACGCTGCCGTCGTAGTTCTCGACGAGGAACGCGCACAACGACTGGATGCGGGTGGCCATCGATCCGGGGAACCGGTGGACGGCGGGGGTCTGTGAGCAGACGGCCGCGAACGCTTCCGGATCCATCTCCGCGATGCGGTGCACCTCGAGGCCGCCGATCCGGTCGTCGAGTTTCTTGGGGCCCGCGAACGCCGTCTCCATCGGTACCTGCTGATCGAGCAGCATCCCGATGAGCAACGCCAGCGGATCACTCGCGAGGAGTGCGTCGGCGTCCGGATCCCCTACCAGGTTCAGCGTGCGTGCCATGGTTCGATCCTGCCATCCCTCGGTGGGGCGGGTGCGCCCTTCACGGCGACGCGCGGTCTATTCACAGAGTTATCCACATCACTGCATTACCGGTGCGTAACCCAGCATCGAGGCCACGCCGGCGACGAGTCCGTCACGCCAGTGCAGCGCGTCGTGACCCCCGCAGAACTTGCGGTACCGCACGTCGCAGCCGGTGCCGGCGAGCAGGTCTCGGACTTCGCGGTTGGGTTCGACGAGCATCCATTCGAGTGTCCCGACCTCCAGGCTGAACCGACTGCGCGCCGCGGCGGCGCGGACACGGTCCTGGAACGGGACCCCCGGCCCCGATCCGGGCCACCAGAACGACCCGGACAGGCTGACGGCGCACCCGAAGACGTGCGGCGCCGTCAGCGCGAGGTGGCAGGCCGTCAATCCGCCCAGGCTGCAACCGGCCACGATCGTCGACGCCGGGTCGTCGGTGACGGCCCGGTCGCGCTGCAGCCACGGGAGCAGTTCACCGGTGAGACCGGCGGCGAACGCGGGGCTGCAGCCCAGTTCCTCGGATCGCAATTCGGGCCCGACGCTGTCGACCATCACGACGAGCGGAACGCGGTGACCGGCAGGTCCGAGTGCGTCGACGGCACCCGCGATCGGCAGGTCGACGGCCCAGGTCCGGCCGTCGAGCAGCACCACCACCGGACGGGATCCGGCGGCGAGTCCGGGCGGTTCGTAGACCCACACCGACCGTGGTGTGCCCGACAGCGTGAACGTCGTCTCGTGGAGTTCGCCGCGGCCGGGCCGGTCCGTCCACCAGCGCTGCGCGGGCGCCGCGGGCATCACCGCCTCGGAGCAGTCACCTGCCTGTGCCGCTCGGGTGGGCAGCGGGTTGAACGGGTCGGGCTGGGCGCCGGCGAGTACGTTCCGCCACCACTGCCAGCCCGGGGTGCCGTCGCCGGGACGGGTCAGTGGTTCCGTCCGGGGAATGAATCGGTAGGCGCCACGCCAGTTCTCCGGCACCTCGATCGACAGCGACCACAGGTCGGTGCCGGGGAGCCGCGACAGCGCGGCCCGTTCCGGCCGGGAGCGGTCGGTGATTCCGTTGGCGTCGAGGTAGACGTGCCGCGTGCGCGACCCGCGTTCGTCGCCCTCGGGGTCCCGCCAGCAGAACGTCGCGATCACGCAGCCGCGGTCGGCCCCGTCCCGTTCGACGAGGGGGCTGCCCGTGGCGGCGAGTCGGCCCCAGAACGCAGGGACGGCGTCGGGTGCCAAGTCGTCGATCGCCCGTGTGCGCACGACGCGGCGCTCCGGTCCGGGCACCCGTTTCAGCATCCATCCCCCATTCGACCGTAGGTAACGCTAGCCTAAGTTGCATTCCTTACCCGTGCGAAAGAGAGTCCCCAACCGTGAAACTTCGTCGCTCACTGGCAGCCGTCGCTGTCCTCGCCGTCGGGATCGGCGCGGCCGCGTGCTCGTCCGATCCCGCCACCGAGACCGCGGCCACCGGCGCCGCCGCCGCGTCCGACCAGAGCTGGCCCCGCACCGTTACCGACGAGACCGGCAGCGTCACGATCGACCACGAACCCGAGCGGATCGTGTCCACCAGCGTCACCCTCACCGGCTCACTGCTCGCCCTCGACGCGCCCCTGATCGGCACCGGCGCCCAGCGACCGAGCGACGTGACCGACGAGAACGGCCTGTTCACGCAGTGGGCGGATATCGCCGACGAACGCGGCGTCGAGTCGCTCTACCAGGGCGAACCCAACGTCGAGAAGATGACAGCCGCCGACCCGGACCTCATCTTCGTGTCCGCCACGGGCGGCGACTCGGCCGTCGATCAGGTGGACACGCTGCGGCAGATCGCGCCCGTCGTGGTGCTCCGTTACGACGACAAGTCGTGGCAGGACCTCAGCGGGCAGATCGCCGCGGCCATCGGGGCCGAGCAGCAGGCCGACGCGCTCGTCGCGAAGTTCGACCGGCAGCTCGACGACGCCAGGTCGGCGCTCGGCGACAAGGTCGCCGCGGCGAACCCGGTGAACGTGCTCGCCTACAACTCGCCCGAGGAGTCGCGGATCTTCACCGCCGAATCGGCGCAGGGCATACTGCTCGAACGCCTCGGATTCTCGCTCGCCGAGCTGCCCGCCGACATCAGTTCCGCCGACAAGGGCATCATGGCCGGCCGCAAGGACGTCGTGCCCGCCGGGCAGGAGAACCTGCCGCGGGCGGTGCCGGGCAACACCACGTTCATCGTGATCGGTGAATCAGAGGACGTCGACAGGCTTCTCGCGGATCCGACGTTGCAGAAGACGCCGTCCGTCGAGAAGAAGCAGGTGATCGCGCTCGGGAAGGACAGTTTCCGCCTCGACTACTACAGCGCCACCAACCTGATCGACCGGGTCACGAACGCAGTGCGATAGCGCCCGGTCCGTGTCGGCGCGGTCCGGACCGGGTACCTCTACGTCACGGGACTCCGGTCCATTCCCACGACACCGAAGGACATCCGATGGCCCAGAACGAAACGAATCGAGCCAGCGGGATGAGCCGTGCCGTGGACAGGGCAACCGACAGCACCACTTTCGAGCGGGTCGCGCGGGCGGGCCACGTGATGAGCGGTTTCGTCCACCTGCTGATCGCGTACATCATCGTTCAGCTGGCGTTCGGCAGCGGCGGCAACGCCGATCAGTCCGGGGCCCTCGGCACGCTGGCCGCCGAGCCCGGCGGCCGGTTCGCGTTGTGGGTGGCGATGGTCGCGTTCATCGCGATGGCGTTGTGGCGGCTCGCCGAGACAGTTCTCGGCCCGCACGCCACCGAGCAGTCCGACGACGACACGTCGCTGCTCGACCGGGCGAAAGCGTTCGGCCTGGCCGTCGTCTACTTCGCGTTCGCGTTCTCGGCCTACCAGTTCGCGAGTGGCGGCGGGAAATCGAGCGGTCAGCAGAACGCCGGAATGAGTGCACGCCTCATGGAATCCGGGGGCGGCAAGATCCTGCTCGTGGTGGTGGGTCTCGTCGCCATCGCGATCGGCGGGTACCACGTCTACAAGGGCGCGTCGAAGAATTTCCTGGACGACCTGAAGGGCACCCCGTCGAAACTCGTCGAGCCCCTCGGAGTGGTCGGCTACGTGGCCAAGGGCCTCGTCATCGCGGGTGCGGGCCTGCTGGTGATCGTGGCGGTCGTCAACGCCGATCCGTCCAAGGCCACCGGCCTCGACGGCGCGGTGAAAACCCTGGGCTCGGCGCCGTTCGGGCAGTTCCTCCTGGTCCTCGCCGCACTGGGTATCGCCGCGTACGGGCTGTACAGCTTCGTGATGGCGCGCTACGCCAGGATGTAGAGACACGTC
>NZ_JBHUSF010000262.1:0-12991 GCF_042673295.1 Rhodococcus sp. NPDC057014 | reverse complement strand
TGGGGCTGGGGTAGCGCGCGGCGGGTTATATTTGGGCGCCGCGGAAGGGGGCCTGGGTGGGGTTGTTGTCGGCGCGCATGTTTTGGGGGCCCGCCGACGAGGAACAGGGCGATCGACAGCGGCAGGATGAACAGCACCTCGAGCCGGAACAGCAACAGATTGTCGGCGCGGAAGACGACGAGGTCCCAGAAACTGCCGTCCGCGTAGGGATTCGGCGACAGCGGCTGCGGATCCCGCGCGGGTGCCGAGGACAGGGCCGCGCCGACGAGGGCGAGCATCGCCGCGTGGACGGCCACCGCGCACACGATCCACGTTCGTTGCGCGCGGATGCCCGTGGTGAGGATGAAGGCGACGATCAGTCCGGTGAGGGCATACCCGGTCAGCACGTCGAATTCGGTGAACAGCAGGAAGTGCAGCGCCCCGTCGAGCATCAGCAGCGCTGCGCGCCACGGGTATCCGCCCGGCCACCGTTGACCGCGCCGCTGGGCGGAACGCTGCTGAATGACCAGTCCGATGCCGAACAGGACGGTGAGCAGGCCGAGGAACTTGCCCTGCGCGAGTTGCTGCAGCACCGCCTGCACCGGAGCCCATCCGCCTGTGGCCTTTCCGGTGCCGTCGATGTATCCGACGAGCCCCTCGACGTTGGTGAAGATCCAGATGTTGGTGGCGAGCGTGCCCAGGATCGCCGCACCGCGCATGACGTCGAGCGCGGCGTAGCGGTGAGAACTCGATGGTTGCGACGACATCCGTTCAGCCCCTCCGGTACTTGTTAGTACGATCGTGCCAACAAATTCCGATGCTAACACGACCGTGTTAACATGGCGGGGTGCCGAAGCTCATCGACCACGACCGGAGGCAGCAGGACATCGCCGAGGCTCTGTGGCGGGTGATCCAACGGGACGGCATCGGCGCCGTGTCCGTCCGCGACGTCGCCGCCGAGGCGGGCATCTCCAGCGGATCACTGCGGCACGTGTTCGCCAGCAAGGCCGAACTTCTCGCCTATTCCATGCGTCTGGTGGCGACACGGGTCCGCGAACGGGCACAGGCCCACGCCTCGATCGCCGACCCGTGGCAGCGTGCCCTCGCCGTGCTGGACGAGGTGCTCCCCCTCGACGTTCGCCGGCGCTGCGAGATGGAAGTGAACCTGGCACTCGTCGCCGAGAGCCCCGCCCATCCCCTGCTGAAGGACATCGCCCTCGACGCCCAGCGACAACTCCGGGATGCGTGCGCCGCGATCCTGACCGGTCTCGCAAAGCACGGTCTCGTCGCGCCGGACATCGACGTCGACACCGAGGCGATGCGTCTGCACGCACTCGTCGACGGCGCCGCGATGCACGTCCTGCTCGGCGACACCGACACCCCCGACTCGGCGCACCGCATGATCGACGAGCACCTCCGTACCCTCGCCTGAGCGGTTCGTGCCTCGCGGGTTGTCAGTTGCTGTAGACCCGATCGACCCGGACGAATACGACCGCCCGGCCCTGCTCGGCCATCACCCGGTCGTACTCGTCCCAGTCCTCGTGCGTGCCTCCGGCAGCGACGAATACCTCCCGACGCAGAAGCCGCAATCTCTCGTCGTCGAGCCACGGCCGGGGGTCGTCGGGACCGGCTATCTCGGCGGTTCCCTCGACGGTCGCCCACTGCCACCCGTCCCGGAAGGTGGTGGCGACCTGAGGGCGAGACCTCAGGTTGTTCAACTTCACCTTTCCGTAGGTCACGAATCCCAGAACCGGTTCGCCCGTGGCCGGGTGCTCGAGCAGTCCGACGTTGACCATCGACGCCTGAATGGTTCCGTTCGCGCGAAGAGTGGCGACCACCGCCAGACCGTTGTCATCCCGCGCCAGCGCGACAGCGTCCTCGAGAGTCGTCATGCACCGAGACTACTGCGGTGCCGGCTACCGGTCATCGACTGTGACGGCGAGACCGATGGTTCCGGTCTTCCCTCGGCGCAGGAGGCTGCCCTTCATCGTGAGCCAGCCGAGGATGCCGTACTTGCGGGCGATCACGTCCCGGGTGTGGTCGGTGTCCGCGGCGTCGAGGATGACGGCGCGGGCGGGAACCTCGGGACCCTTCGGTTTGCCGCGCGCATCGCACGCGGCCACCGTCACCTCCGGATTGCGGCGGATGCGCTTGACCTTGTAGGAGTCGGTGACCGTCCACATCAGCAGACGGTCACCGTCGGCGGCGGCCCACAGCGGCGTCGCCACCGGGGTGCCGTCTTTCCGAAACGTGGTGAGCAGGACATACTTCGCGGACGACACCCGATCGAATTCTGTGGTCACCCGGCCCATGCTAGCCCGATGCCGGTCAGTCTCCTTCGAGTTCGCCTTCGGTTTCGAGGTACACCTGCCGCAGGCCGTCGAGGGTCTGCTGCTCGGGGTGCTCCCACATGTCCCGCTCGGCCGCCTCGAGGAGGCGTTCGGCGATGCCGTGCAGCGCCCACGGATTGGACTGTTCCATGAACTTGCGGTTCTGCTCGTCCAGCACGTACGACTCGGCGAGTTTCTCGTACATCCAGTCGGCGACGACGTTGGTGGTGGCGTCGTATCCGAACAGGTAGTCGACGGTCGCCGCCATCTCGAACGCACCCTTGTACCCGTGGCGGCGCATCGCCTCGAGCCACCGCGGGTTCACGACCCGGGCCCGGAAGACGCGGGACGTCTCCTCCGACAGGGTGCGGGTGCGCACCGACTCGGGCCGGGTGCTGTCGCCGATGTACGCTTCGGGCGACGTCCCGGTGAGCGCCCGCACGGTCGCGACCATACCGCCGTGGTACTGGAAGTAGTCGTCGGCGTCCGCGATGTCGTGTTCGCGGGTGTCGGTGTTCTTGGCCGCCACGGTGATTCGCCGGTACGCCGTCCGCATGTCGTCGGCGGCGGGTGCACCGTCGAGTCCGCGGCCGTACGCGAACCCACCCCACGTGGTGTACACGTCGGCGAGGTCGGCGTCGCCGCGCCAGCTCTTGGAGTCGATCAGCTGCAGCAGTCCGGCCCCGTACGTGCCCGGCTTGGAGCCGAAGATGCGGGTGGTCGCGCGCCGTTCGTCGCCGTGCTCGGCGAGGTCCGCCTGCGCGTGTGCGCGCACGAAGTTGCTCTCCGCGGGTTCGTCCAGTGCGGCGACGAGCCGGACGGCGTCGTCGAGCAACGCCAGGACGTGCGGGAACGCGTCCCGGAAGAAACCGCTGATCCGGACCGTGACGTCGATCCGCGGACGGCCCAGTTCGTCGAGGTCGATCACCTCGAGGTTGACCACGCGCCGGCTCGCCTCGTCCCACACCGGCCGGACGCCGAGGAGCGCGAAGACCTCGGCGATGTCGTCGCCGGACGTGCGCATCGCGGACGTGCCCCACACGGACAGCCCCACCGACCGCGGCCATTCGCCGTGATCGGACCTGTAGCGGTCCAGCAACGATTCGGCCATCGCCTGACCGGTCTCCCAGGCGAGCCGCGACGGCACGGCCTTCGGGTCGACGGAGTAGAAGTTCCGGCCCGTCGGGAGCACGTTGATCAGCCCACGCAGCGGCGACCCGCTCGGCCCGGCGGCGATGAAACCGCCGTCGAGCGCGTGCAGCACCTGGGCGATCTCGTTGTCCGTCTCCCGCAGCCGGGGCACCACCTCGGTGGCCGCGAAGCGCAGGATCTTCGCGACCGTGGCGTCGTCGGTGAGGGTGTCGGCGGCGTCCGGGTTCCACTCGGCGTCGTGCATGCCCTGCACCAGCGCGTGCGCCTGCTGCTCGATCTCGTCCACCCGGGTGCGGGATTCGTCGCCGTCCTCGCTGAGGCCGAGCGCCTCGCGGAGTCCGGGGACGTTCTGTTCGCCGCCCCACATCTGGCGGGCACGCAGCATGGCGAGCACCAGTTCCACCTCGGCGTCGTCCCGGGGCGCCGCACCGAGCACGTGGAGGCCGTCCCGGATCTGGACGTCCTTGATCTCGCACAGCCAGCCGTCGACGTGCAGCAGCATGTCGTCGAACACGTCCTCGTCGGGACGTTCCTCGAGTCCGAGGTCGTGGTCCATCTTGGCGGCGCGCATCAGCGTCCAGATCTGCTGGCGAATCGCGGGCAGCTTGGACGGGTCGAGTGCGGAGATGTTCGAGTGCTCGTCGAGGAGTTGCTCGAGCCGCGAGATGTCGCCGTAACTCTCGGCGCGGGCCATCGGCGGGATCAGGTGATCGACGAGGGTCGCGTGGGCGCGGCGTTTGGCCTGCGTGCCCTCCCCTGGGTCGTTGACGAGGAACGGGTAGATCAGCGGCAGGTCGCCGAGCGCGGCGTCGGTCCCGCACGAAGCGGACATGCCGAGTGTCTTTCCGGGCAGCCATTCGAGGTTTCCGTGCTTGCCGAGATGGACGACGGCGTCGGCGCCGAAACCACCCGCCGCGGCGTCCGCCGCGATCCACCGGTACGCGGCGAGGTAGTGGTGGCTCGGCGGCAGGTCCGGGTCGTGGTAGATCGCGACCGGCTTCTCCCCGAATCCGCGGGGCGGCTGCACCATCAGCACGAGGTTTCCGAACTGCATTGCGGCGATGACGATTTCACCGGCAGGGTCCTGCGACCGGTCGACGTACAGTTCGCCCGGCGCGGGTCCCCAGTGCTCCTCGACACCCTCGCGCAGTTCCGCGGGCAGCGCCGAGAACCATTCGCGATAGCGGGCCGCGGAGATCCGGATCGGGTTGCCCTCCAATTGCTCGGCGGTCAGCCAGTCCGGGTCCTGGCCGCCGGCGGCGATGAGGGCGTGGATCAGCGCGTCGCCGTCGCGGGCGGCGAGGCCGGGCACGGAGTCCGGTCCGTCCGCGGGACCCAGGTCGTAGCCGGCGGCCCGCATCTCGGTGAGCAACCGGATCGCGCTGGCCGGGGTGTCGAGACCGACGGCGTTGCCGATGCGGGCGTGTTTCGTCGGGTACGCCGACAGCATCAGGGCGATCCGGCGCTCGGGTGCGGGGATGTGCCGGAGCCGGGCGTGCCGGACGGCGATGCCCGCCACCCGGGAGGCGCGCTCGGCGTCGGGAACGTAGGTGGACAGGCCGTCGGCGTCGATCTCCTTGAACGAGAACGGCACCGTGATCAGCCGGCCGTCGAACTCGGGGACCGCGACCTGGGTGGCGACGTCGAGCGGGGACAGTCCGTCGTCGTTGGACTCCCACGACTCCCGGCTGCTGGTCAGGCACAGCCCCTGCAGGATCGGCACGTCCAGCGCGGCCAGCGCGGCGACGTCCCATGCCTCGTCGTCGCCGCCGGCCGAGACTCCGGCCGGCTTGGTGCCGCCGGCGGCGAGCACGGTGACCACCATCGCGTCCGCGCGGCGCAGCGTCTGCAGCAACTCCGGTTCGGCCGTGCGCAGCGACGCGCAGAAGATCGGCAGCGGGCTGCCACCGGCCGCCACGACGGCGTCGCACAGCGCCTCGATGTAGCGGGTGTTGCCGGCCAGGTGCTGGGCGCGGTAGTAGAGAACGGCGATGGTGGGGCGGTCCGGGTCGGCGTCGGGGGCGAACGGCGCGACCCCCCAGCTCGGCAGGTGTACCGGCGCCTCGAAACCGTGACCGGTCAGCAGCACGGTGTCGGACAGGAAGTGGTGCAGTTGGGCGAGGTTGTCGGCGCCGCCCTCGGCGAGATAGTTGTGTGCCTCCGCCGAGACTCCGGCCGGGACGGTCGAGCACTCCATGAGCTCCGCGTCGGGGGCGTGCTCGCCGCCGAGGACCACCACCGGAAGCCCGCCGGCCAGGACCGCGTCGAGGCCCTGTTCCCACGCCCGGCGGCCGCCGAGGATGCGCACCACGACCAGGTCGGCGCCGTCGAGCAGTCCCGGCAGATCCTCCTCGACCAGCAGCCGTGCCGGGTTGGCCCAGCGGTAGTCCGCCCCGCTGGCGCGGGCGCTGAGCAGGTCGGTGTCGGAGGTGGAGAGCAGCAGGATCACGTGTGGAGCCTTCCTGGGGGTGTCGCGCCCCGTGGCGGTGGTTCTGTGCGGAACCGGAGGTCGGAGGACGGCAGGTGAGGGTCTGGCTCGCCCACCGGTTTCGGCGAGCTCACAGTGGCGCGACCGCGCCGGATTCGCACCGGCTTCCTCTCCTGCTGTCGCAAGTGCTGGTGATGCTACCCGGGGCCGGACGTAACCTGGGACCATGGTCGACTCCCGTTCCCGCCCCGATGCATGCCCCGGCGCGTTGCAGGTCCACCAGGCGGCCGACGGTGCGCTCGCCCGGGTGCGCCTCCCCGGTGGCGTGCTGACGTCCTCCCAGTTGCAGACCCTCGCGGAGTCGGCTCGCGACCTCGGGAACGGCGAGATCGAACTGACCTCCCGCGGCAATGCGCAACTGCGGGCGGTCCGCGACCCGCTGGAGTTCGCCCGCCGCCTCGCCGGCGCGGGCCTGCTGCCGTCGGAGACGCACGAGCGGGTCCGGAACATCCTCGTCTCGCCGCTGACCGGCCGGATCGGTGGTCTCACGGACCTGCGTGATCTGGTCGGCGTGCTGGACCGGACGTTGTGCGCCGACTCCGCGTTGGCGGACCTGCCGGGCCGCACCCTGTTCACCCTCGACGACGGCCGGGGCGACGTCTCGGCGCTCGGCGGCGACTTCGGGGTCCACGCGGTCGGTGGGTCGGAGGTCGCGCTGATCCTCGCCGGTCGCGACAGCGGCGTCCGGATCCCGACGGCGGACGCGGTGTCGGTGCTCCTGAGCGCCGCCCGCGTCTTCCTGGAGCTGCGCGATCGGCACTGGCGGTTGTCGGAGATCGCGGACGGAGTCGAGCGGACCCTGTCGGCGTTGACGCTCGCACCGACGGCCGACCCGGTGCCCGGGTTCGACGAGCACCGGCCGCCGATCGGGTGGCTCGACCAGCCGGACGGCAACGTGACCCTCGGCGGCGGTCTCGCGTTCGGGGTGCTCGAGGCCCGGCTGGCGGAATTCCTCGCCGCCGTCGAGAAGCCGGTGATCGTCACGCCGTGGAAAACGGTGCTCCTGTGCGATCTGGACGAGTGGTCCGCCGAGCAGGTGGTCCGGGTCCTCGCCCCGATGGGCCTGAGCTTCGACGAGAACTCCCCGTGGCTGAACGTCAGCGCCTGCACCGGGCAACCCGGGTGCGAGAAGGCGCTCGCCGATGTGCGATCCGATGCCCGGGGCGCCGTCGCGAACGGCGAACTCCCGGTGGAGGGCCGACAGCACTGGTCGGGCTGCGAGCGGTGCTGCGGCCGCCCCAAGGGCGACGTCGCCGACGTCGTCGCCACCGAGACGGGTTACCGGGTGGAGGAGCGGTGAACCCGCAGCCTCTATCGTGAGCGGATGATCGAGTACATCCGAGACGGCGCGGAGATCTACCGCCAGTCCTTCGCCACGATCCGCGCCGAGGCGGATCTCAGTGCCTTTCCCGAGGACGTCTCACAGGCCGTGGTCCGCATGATCCACGCGAGCGGTCAGGTCGATCTCGTGGACGACGTCGCGTTCACCCCCGGTGTCGTGAAGGCCGCCCGCGCGGCGCTGGCGGACGGCGCCCCCATCCTGTGCGACGCGCAGATGGTCGCTGCCGGCGTGACCCGCAAGCGTCTCCCGGCGGACAACGAGGTGATCTGCACCCTGCGCGACCCCCGGGTTCCGGTGCTGGCGGAGCAGATCGGGAACACCCGCTCGGCGGCCGCGCTCGAATTGTGGGGCAGCAAACTGGAGGGCGCCGTCGTCGCGATCGGCAACGCCCCCACGGCCCTGTTCTACCTGTTGGACATGATCGAATCCGGTGCGCCCCGGCCCGCCGCGATCGTGGGCGGCCCGGTCGGATTCATCGGTGCGGCGGAGTCGAAGGAAGCGTTGATCGAGCACCCGAGCGGACTCGACTATCTGGTGGTCCGCGGCCGCCGCGGTGGTAGTGCCATCACGGCTGCGGCGCTGAATGCGATTGCGAGCGAAGTCGAATGAGTTCCGAGGAGCGGTCGAGCGGCAAGCTGTGGGGCGTCGGCATCGGACCGGGCGACCCGGAACTGGTGACGGTCAAGGCTGCGCGGGTCATCGCCGAGGCCGACGTGGTGGCGTTCCACAGCGCCAGGCACGGCAAGAGCATCTCCCGTGCGGTCGCGGCGCCGTACCTGCGCGAGGGCCAGATCGAGGAGCACCTCGTCTACCCGGTCACCACCGAGACCGTCGATCACCCGGGCGGATACCAGGGGGCGATGGACGAGTTCTACGAGGAAGCGTCGCAGCGGCTCGCCGCGCACCTCGAGGCCGGCCGTTCGGTGGCGCTCCTCGCGGCGGGCGACCCGCTCTTCTACAGCTCCTACATGCACATGCACAAGAGGCTGGCGCAGCGCTTCGAAGCGGAGGTGATTCCCGGCGTGACGTCGATCAGCGCCGCCTCGGCCGCGCTGGCGATGCCGCTCGTCGAGGGCGAGGAAATCCTCACGGTCCTGCCCGGCACCCTGCCGCGCGCCGAGCTGACGCGGCGTCTGCGGGAGACCGACGCCGCCGCCATCCTGAAACTCGGACGCACCTACCCGGCGGTGCGGCAGGCGTTGAAGGATTCCGGTCGCATAGACGAGACGTGGTACGTCGAGCGGGCCAGCACGACCCGGCAGAAGATCGACCACGCGGACGACGTGTCCGACAGCGATGTCCCCTACTTCTCGATCGCCGTCGTGCCCAGTCCGTCGAACGCGCGCCGCGACGATGCGCCGCCGCAGGGCGAACTGGTCGTCGTCGGCCTCGGTCCCGGCGATCAGGCCTGGACGACCCCGGAAGTGCAGCACGAACTGTCGCTGGCCACCGACCTCGTCGGCTACGGGCCGTACATCGACCGGGTCCCCGAACGCCCGGGCCAACGCCGGCACTCCAGCGACAACCGGGTCGAGGCCGAACGGGCCGCGATGGCGCTCGACCTCGCCAAGAACGGGGCCCGCGTCGCCGTGGTGTCCTCGGGTGATCCGGGTGTGTTCGCGATGGCCGCCGCGGTGCTGGAAGTGGCCGCCGAGGAGCAGTGGCGGGGCGTCCCCGTCCGTGTCCTGCCCGGCATGACCGCCGCGAACGCCGTGGCGAGCCGGGTCGGAGCACCGCTCGGACACGACTACGCGGTGCTGTCCCTGTCCGATCGCCTCAAGCCGTGGGACGTCGTGGCGCAACGCATCTCGGCAGTCGCGAGCGCCGACATGGCCTTCGCCGTCTACAACCCGGCGTCGAAGTCACGCACGTGGCAGGTCGCCGCGATGCGCGACCTCGTTCTCGAGCACCGCTCCCCCGACACCCCGGTGATCATCGGCCGCGACGTGGCCGGTGTGCAGGAGTCGGTGCGGGTCGTGCGGCTCGCCGACCTCGACCCGGCCGAGATCGACATGCGGTGCCTGCTCATCGTGGGCTCCTCCATGACGACCGTCGTCGAGAACGAACACGGGACGAGGGTCTTCACGCCCCGGCGCTATCCGGGCTGAGTGGATCGAGCTCCACCAGGATTCCACTCTCCCGGATCCAGGGACCGTCCCGCGGCGGCACCATCGCGACCCAGCCCGTTCCCGCGAACGGCCCCGACACAGGTGGCGGTGCGGGAACCAGACCGGTCCGGAGGCCGGCCTTTCCGTCGGGAACCTCGCTCAGCGTGTAGGTGCCTGCGGCACGGTACCGCCCGTCGGGATCGGGGTGGCGCGTGTGCGTGATCAACTGCCGACGCCGGATCGATCCCGTCACCCGTGCGGACTCGGGGAGCAGCGCGGCGAAATCCGCCTCGAAGTAACCGCGGAGATGGACCGGACCGCGCAGCTCGTCGGCCGATTTCAGATATGCGGTGAATCCGGCGCCACGAAGCAACATCGAACGAACCGGTCTGTCGTCGAGGTTCTCGATCTCTCCCGTCACGACCGATCCGAAGTCCGGCGAGTCGCCCGGACCGGCCTCGGTATCTGCGCGATGGTAGAACCTCAGCGCGTACTCCGCGACATCTCCGACCACGGGAAACGCGCACTGGCCATCCATGATCAGGTCCTCGGGAACGACGATTCTCAGTGCCATGCCCTTGCTGTTCCCGATCGACAGTGTTTTCACACCGATCAGTCGACGCGGCCGGAGCGGAGTTCGGTCACCGCGATCCGGGCGGCGTGCCCGATCGCCGCGTCCACCACCGGCAGCACGGGGTCTGCTCGGGCGGCACGGGTGAAGACGGCGACGGCCACGGGAACCTCACCGGGAAACGTCACGACGGCCACCTCGTTGCGGATGGCGCCGATGGTGCCGGTCTTCCCGGCCACGTCCACCCCGGAATGCGGAAATCCGGAACGGATGCGGTGCTGCCAGATCTGCGCGGACATCACCTGCCGCACGAACTCGCCCTGCGCCCCGGGCACCGCCCGCCCGGTCCAGATCGCGTCGAGAAGCGACGTCATCTCCCGCGGGGTCGTCGCGCTCGCGTACGACGGGTCGTAGGCGGACACCGTCCACGCCTCGTCGTTGTCGGCCAGCGCGGCGAATGCTTCGGCGGTGGTGTGCGCGTGGGCGTCGATGACCAGGCTGCGGTGCGCGTCGGCCGTGCCGCCGATGATCCGGGTGCTCGTCAGGCCCACGTCCGACAGTGCCCGCTCGACGCTCTTCAGCCCCACCTGCCCGAGAACCAGGTCCGCGGCCGCGTTGTCGGACACGGTCATCATCGACAGCGCCAGATCCCGCCAACTCAGCACCACCGGGTCGCGGAACGTCGACACCCCGGTCGGCCCCGGAGTGCAGTCGGCCGGATTGACCCGGACGGTCGCGGTCGGCGACAGCTCCCCGGATTCGAAAGCGTGGCACAGGGCTACGAGTAGCGGAAGTTTGTAGACGGACGCGAGCACGACGAGGTCGTCCGCGCCGACCGCGATGTCGCCGGCCTCGCCGACCGGGGTTCCGACGCGGCGGGCGTGCAACCATCCGGTGCATCCGGCGTCGGCGAAGACGTCACGGATCCGCTTCTCCGCCGAGGTCATCGATCGGCCCTGATCAGCACCCGGTCGAGAGCGGCGGCAGACGATGCAGCGTCTGCGCCGGAGCGCCAGACGATGCGCACGCGCAGCGAGAGATCGTCGCGCAGCAGATCGACCCAGGCCACACTGGGCATCACCGCGGGCGGCGACGCCGTCACGCCGAAGTGCCCGCCGGCGGACACCCGCGTGAGGAGTTCCCGCTGTCCCGAAGCGATCACGATGTCCGGGTCCAGACCCCGGACCCGCCACAGGTCGACGAACAGGTCGTGGGCCGGCGGATTGTCCGAGCGCGGACCGGTGGCCAGCGTCAGCCCGCGCAGCATCCGGACCTGTGCCTTCTTCGCGGCTGCCACCGGGTGGTCGTCCGGGACCACCACCCACCGCCGGAGTGTGATCACCGGTCCGCTGTCGAGCCCCGTCAGCAGGGCCGGGTGCTCGACCACGGCGACGTCGAGACTGCCTGCGCGGACTGCGTCCACGAGCTCGGTGGTCGACGCCGTGGTCGTCTCCACCCGGGTGGGGTGCGTGGCGTCGGTGTCGCGCAGCGCACGGACACACCGCACCACCACGCCGTCGGCCACCGAGTGCGGGACACCCCATCGCACCACGGCGTCGCGGCCACCCGCGATGCGGTGCGCCTCGTCTTCGAATCGAGTCGCGTCGTCCACGAGAAGCCGCGCACGCGGGAGCAATTGGCGCCCGGCGTCGGTGAGTCCGATGCCACGGGCACTGCGCTGAATCAACTCCGTGCCGAGTCTCTGTTCCAGCCGCCGCACCCCCTGCGACAGTGGCGGCTGCGTCATGCCGAGTCGTGACGCGGCGTTGCCGAAGTGTCCCTCTTCCGCAACGGCGACAAAGAAACTCAGATGGCGTAGCAGATCCATGGCGACCATTGAACCAGTTCCGCCCGCCCGGTTCGGGCGACACCGTCGCTTCGGGCGCACAAAACCTTCCCCTGAACTGCGGTGATAGCACACCCGACCCGCCACGACGCCATATTCGTCTTTGCGCTATGGGCAGAGGCACCCCACATTGGGTTCATGCCCAGACATCGACATCACCCGAAGCCCAAACGCACCGGTCGTCGTGGCGCCGTTGCCCTCGCACTGGCTCTGCCGCTGCTGGTCGGGGCGTGCACGGCCACCGCCGAGCAAACCCGGCCAGCGACCTCGGAGGCGGCGGCGCCGGATCGGCAGTCCCTCGACGCGAAAATCGAGGCGCTGGAAGCGCAATACTCCACACGGATCGGGGTGACGGCCGTCGATCCCGCGACCGGCGCGGTCTACAGCCACCGGGGCGACGAACGGTTCGCCATGTGCTCGACGTTCAAGGCGTACGCGTCCGCCGCCGTCCTGCGCAAGATCGAGGACGGCTCGACGTCCCTCGACGAGACGGTGGTGATCGAACCCGGCGATCTCGTCGAGAACTCGCCGGTCACCGCCGCCGCCGCGGGCACCCCGATGACGTTGGGGCAGATCGCCGAAGCGGCGCTGACGCAGAGCGACAACACCGCCGGAAACTATCTGCTCCGCGAGATCGGCGGGCCGCAGGCGATCACCGCACTCGCCCGCGACATCGGCGACGAGAGCACGCGACTGGACCGGTGGGAGACCGAACTCAACACCGCATTCCGCGGCGATCCCCGGGACACGACGACACCGACCGGCCTCGCCCGGGGTTTCCGGGCGCTGCTCCTCGACGACGGTCTCGACGAGGCGAGCCGCGATCAGCTTCTCGATTGGATGCGGGCGAGCAAGACTTCGGACAAACGAATGCGTGCCGGTCTGCCGCCCGGATGGACCGCCGCCGACAAGACCGGTGGCGGCGGGTACGGAACCGCCAACGACGCCGGCGTTGTCTGGAGTCCGGACGGCTCCCCCATCGTTCTCGCCGTCCTCACCGACAGCCTCACGAATGAGGAAGACGCGCAGGGAAACAACCAGGCGATCGCCGACACCACCGCCGCCGTCATCGCGGGTGTGACTGCGCCGTGAGCTGTCCGCGACGAGCCGGAAGCAGTCGGAGCCCCCCGCAGTGTGCCATCCGCAGGTGAGTGGCACGGTGTACTGACGCACAC
>NZ_JBHUSF010000261.1:0-13023 GCF_042673295.1 Rhodococcus sp. NPDC057014 | reverse complement strand
CGGCGTCCGTTCGATCGAAAGGAACTTCATGAGCGACACCTCTCTCGCCCGCCGTCATCGGGTCGTGGTCATCGGATCGGGATTCGGCGGCCTCTTCGCCACCAAGGCCTTGAAACGGACGGACGTCGATGTCACTCTGATCGATCGCACGACGCATCACCTGTTCCAGCCGCTGCTGTACCAGGTGGCGACGGGAATCCTGTCGGAAGGCGAGATCGCGCCCGCCACCCGGCTCGTCCTCGAGGACCAGCAGAACGCGTCCGTCCTCATCGGCGGAGTGGAGAAGATCGACGTCGCCGACCGGACCGTCACGTCCACCCACCGGGGCCGCACCACCGTCACCGAGTACGACAGCCTCGTCGTCTCGGCGGGCGCCCGCCAATCCTATTTCGGCAACGACCATTTCGCCGAGCACGCACCCGGAATGAAGACGATCGACGACGCCCTCGAGCTGCGGGGCCGCATTCTGGGCGCCTTCGAAAGCGCCGAGGTGAGCACCGATCCCGCCGAGCGGGCGCGCCTGCTGACGTTCGTCGTGGTCGGCGCCGGGCCCACCGGAGTCGAAATGGCCGGTGAGATCGCCCAGCTCGCGCACCGCACGCTGGCCGGCGCGTACCGCACCATCGATCCCCGTGACGCGCGCATCATCCTGCTCGACGCGGCGCCGACGGTGCTCCCGCCGTTCGACGACAAGCTGCGCCGGGCGGCCGCGGACACGTTGGAGAATCTCGGGGTCGAGATCCAGTTGGGCGCGATGGTGACCGACGTCGACGACGACGGACTCACCGTCCGCGACCAGGACGGAGCCGAGCGGCGGATCGACGCGGCCTGCAAGATCTGGTCTGCAGGCGTCGCCGCCAGCCCGTTGGGCCGGCAACTCGCCGAACAGACCGGCGCCGGCACCGACCGCGCGGGCCGGGTCCTCGTCGAACCCGACCTCACCCTGCCCGGCCACAGCAACGTCTTCGTCGTCGGGGACATGATGAACCGGGACGGTCTGCCCGGCGTCGCGCAGGTCGCGATCCAGGGCGGCCGCTACGCCGCCCAGCTGATCGCCGCCGAGGTGCGGGCCCACCGGAAAGGTCGCGACACGCCCGCACGCGCCCCCTTCCGGTACACGGACAAGGGCAGCATGGCGATGATCTCCCGCTTCCACGCGGTCGCGAAGGTCGGCCGCCTCCAACTGACCGGGCTGCTCGCCTGGCTGCTGTGGCTCCTGATCCACCTGGTCTACATCGTCGGGTTCAAAAGCCGGCTGGCGACCGCCCTGTCCTGGACGTGGTCGTTCCTGGGCCGGACCCGGGGACACCTCGCCGTCACGGAACAACAGGTGGTCGCCCGGACGGCGATCAGCCGGCTCGATGCCTGGGAGGACTCCCGGGCGGCACCCGAGGCGGCGACGGCCTCGGCACGGTGAGTACCGTCGCCTCCGTGCCTGTCTCCGCTCTCACCGTCGGCATCGACGTCGGTGGTACCAGTATCCGTGCCTGCGTGGTCGACGACACCGGCGAGGTGCTCGACTCCGTCCAGGCGCCCACACCACAATCGGCGAAGGCCCTCGAGGACGCGCTCGACCGTGCCGTCCGCGAACTCGCGGGGCGGCACCCGGTGTCCGCCGTCGGTCTCGCCGTGGCCGGTTTCATCACCCCCGACCTCACCACCGTGCGGTTCGCGCCGCACCTGCCGTGGAAGAACGTGCCGGTCGCCAACGACCTCAGCGAGCGGCTCGGACTCCCGGTGGTCCTCGAGCACGACGCGAACGCGGCGGCGTGGGCGGAGCACCGGTTCGGGGCCGCCGCCGGCGGTCGCAATGTGGTGATGGTCGCGATCGGCACCGGCATCGGTGCGGCCCTGCTCATCGACGGGACGCTGTACCGCGGGAGCCACGGTGTCGCTCCCGAACTCGGCCACCTGCAGGTGGTTCCGGGCGGCAGACCCTGCGCCTGCGGCAAGCGGGGCTGCTGGGAACGGTATTGCAGCGGAACAGCACTCGTGGACACGGCCATCGAACTTCTCGCCGCCGACCCCACGAGTTCGACGATCCTCGCACGCGAGGTGGCGAGCGATCCGGGATCACTCACCGGCCGCCGGATCGCGAGCGCCGCGCGGGACGGCGACCCGCTCGCCATCCGCACGATGGAGGAGTTCGCACGGTGGCTGGGAGTCGGACTCGCTATGGTCGGTGACGTCTACGACCCCGACCTCGTCGTCATCGCCGGCGGTGTCAGCGGTTCGGCTCCGCTGTTCCTCGACCACGCGCGGGACGTCTACGCCTCTCTCGCAACCGGTTCCGGACACCGGCCCCTCGCCCGCATCCGCGAAACACAACTCGGCGAATCGGCACAGCGCATCGGGGCCGCCACCCTCGCGAGGCGCTCCGCGCCCGTGCGTGCTTGAGGAGTCCCCGGACTCGTCGGGCGCGCACGAGCGCGGCAGCGTGGGAGTGGGCGCCCGACGATACTCACGACCAGCCACCCACACACCGCAACGCACCGGTACCACCTGCAGGGGGTGGTACCGGTGCGTGAGAACCGTCGATCAGTGAGTCGCGACGGCGGCGGCGTTTCCCGCAGCCGATGTGGCGGGGGTGCCCGCGCCGAGCCGGTCCTCCAACTCTTCGAGGCTGCGGCCCTTGGTTTCCGGGACGAAGCGGTACACGAAGTACACCGATATCAGGTTCACGAGGACGAACAGGCCGAACGTTCCGGTGGATCCGAGAACCGAGTTGAGGATCGGGAAGACGAACGAGATGAACGCGTTGGTCGTCCAGAGCACGAATACCGCGATGCCCATCGCGAACCCGCGGATGGCCATCGGGAAGATCTCCGACAGCAGCAACCACACGCAGGTGCCGATGAAGCACTGGACGAACGCGACGAACACCATCATCGCGGCGAGGATGATGTAGCTGCGGCCGGTGGACGACGGCAGCAGGAACACCAGCGACAGCGCGGCCTGCGAAGACGCCACACCGATGAAACCGGTGAGCAGCATCTTGCGGCGATTCACGAAGCCCAGCAAAACGATTCCGAGGATCGTCATGACCACGGAGGTGACACCGACCGCGATGGTGGCCACCAGGGACGCGCTGACACCCAGACCGCTCTGCTCGAGGATCGTCGGCGCGTAATAGTTGACCGTGTTGATGCCCGTCGCCTGCTGCACGATGGCAAGACCGCAGCCGATCCAGAGGATCCGGCGCATCCAGGGGTAGTCACGCAGATAGTGGACGGCGCCGCTGGTCTTCGACTTCCGGTCACGGGCGGCGTGGAAGCTGATGCTGGCGTACTCGTCGGCGGCCTCGGACTCGCTGCGGCTCATTTCGAGGGTCCTGCGGGTCTCGGCGAGGCGGCCCTTCGACGCGTACCAGCGCGGTGAATCCGGGAGCACCAGCATGCCGAGCAGCAGGAGAACCGCCGGCACCGACGCGATGGCCAGCATGTACCGCCACACCGTCGGATCCTCGATCAGGTGATCGAGCAGGGCGTTGATCGAGAAGGCGAGCATCTGACCGGTGACGATCATCAGTTCGTTGATGGTGACCATCCGGCCGCGCCGCTCCACCGGGGCCATCTCGGCCAGGTACAGCGGGCAGGTGACGGCGGCGGCGCCCACACCGAGACCGAGGACGATCCTGGCCAGCACCATGATTTCCACGTTGGGGGCCATCGCACACCCGAGGGCGCCGACGAGGAACAGGCCCGCGCAGACGAGCAGCGTGCGCTTGCGGCCGAGGGCGTCGGACAACCGGCCGCCCAGCAGCGCGCCGACGGCGGCGCCGGGGAAGAGCAGTGAACTCACGACGGTGGCTTCGCCGACCGCACTGAGGTTCAACTCGTCCTTCATGTACAGCAGCGCACCGGAGATCACGCCGGTGTCGTAGCCGAACAGCAGGCCTCCGAGCGTGGAGATGACGGTGAGCTTGGTCAGGAAGCGTTTGTGACTGCGCTCGTTGCGCGCAGCGCCGCCGCTTCCGCGTGCACTGGCAGCCTTGGTGGTCAACATCAGGTGTGGCCTTTCTGGGAATGCTCACGCATCACGACACGGAAGATCGGTTCACGTGTGTCGATATCGCCCGGGACGCGCTCGGCTCGATGCAGCCAAGAGGCGTCCTGTCCTGGACTGAAGCGCTTCACTAACGCGCTTCAGTTGTCTACTATGAGGTGAATCACAGAAGGTGTCAAGGGCTGGGGTCGCGATCCGTGAGAATGTCCCTGACGACGCAACCGAGGGAGATCGAGATGCTCGACGACCGAGCCACCGCGCAGGCGGGCGCCGAGCGGGTGCCTGCCGGCCTTCACCGCCGTCCCACGATGGCCGACGTCGCGACGCGGGCCGGTGTGTCGCGGACCCTGGTGTCACTGATCTTCAGCAACAAACCGGGCGCGTCCGACGAGACCCGGGACCGCGTCCTGCAGGCCGCGGACGAACTCGGTTACCGGCTCGACCGGGCCGCCCGGATGCTCGCCCGCGGCCGCAGCCGCACCCTCGGCGTGCTCATGGACGTCCACCAGACCTTCCAGGCCGACCTGATCGGAACCATCTACGCGGAGGCCGAAGCCGCCGGATACGAGGTCCTGCTCTCCGCGAGCGCACCCACCCGGGACGAACACAAAGCGATCGAGGCGCTCCTCAGCCACCGGTGCGAGGGTCTGATCCTGCTCGGCCCCCTCTCCGAGGTGGACTATCTGCGTACGCTCGCGGACCGGGCCGTGGTCACCGTCGTCGGCCGCACACTCCCCCACACCGCCGTCGACACCGTGCGGACCGCCGACGCCAAAGGTATCCGCCAGTCCGTGGACCACCTGGTGGAACTCGGCCATCGCGAGATCGCACACGTCGACGGCGGCGCGGACCCCGGCTCACCCGAGCGGCGTCGCGCGTATCTCGCGGCGATGCGCAGGCACGGCCTCTCCGAGTACGTTCGCGTCATTCCCGGTCAGCACACCGAGGAGGCGGGCGTCGCCGCCGCGAACACCCTGCTGGCCGAGGACCGCCTGCCCACCGCCGTGCTCGCCGGCAACGACCGCTGCGCGATCGGTCTCATGGACGTGTTCACCCGTGCCCACGTGGACGTGCCGGGCGACGTCTCGATCGTCGGGTACGACGACAGCCACCTGTCACAGCTGTCGCGGATCGACCTCACCACCGTGCGGCAGGACACGGAGAGCCTGGCACGGCACGCCGTGCAGTTCGCCGTCGGCCGACTCGAGGACGAGGACCTCGCCCCGCAGGATTTCGTGATCGACCCCCACCTGATGGTGCGCGGCACGACCGGTCCGGCCCGGCCGTAGCCGCGCTCACGGTTGCCGGCGCGCCGTCTGCGCGGCGAGGCGCTCCGCGAGCACCGCCGGATCGACGCTGTCCCGCAGCGCTTCCCACATCGTGTCCACCTGGGTGGCCGGCGCGAGACTGTGCACCGGCTGATCGTGGTCGAGGTTGGTGGGGAACGGGTAGCACTCGGCGGTCGCGACGACGGCATTGCGGAGAGCCCGCTCGCCCGCCCCCGCACTCTGCCGGGCCAACAGCACCGGATACACGGCGTTCGCCATGGCCTCACGGTCCAGCACTTCCATTGCCCGGCCGAACGGCGACGAGATCTGCAGCAGATTGGCCGTCCGCCGGATCGACTCCGAACGGTTGTGGCCCGCCCCGTGATAGAGCGCCGGGTTGAAGAACACCGCGTCGCCCTTGCGAAGCGGCAACTGGACGTGACTGTCGCGGAAGAACTCGACGAATTCCGGCCGCGAGAACGCCAGGTAGCCCGCCTCGAACAGCTGCGAGTACGGCAGGTACAGAGTGGGTCCGCTCTCGACCGGCATGTCGCAGTGCGCCACCGCACCCTGCAACGTCAGCGCCGCCGACATCCGGTGCAGGTGCGCCGGATACTCGGGCAGCTCGTGCGCAGGCACGATGCCGAGGTGGTAGTCCCGATGCGGAACCTGCGCGGCGCCACCGGGATTGACCACGTTGACCTGCGACGTCACCTGGTACAGCGGCCCCAGCCAGCTCTGGCAGATCAGCGCGAGAATGTCGTTGGCGTAATAGTCGGCGAATACGTCCGGGGCACCGAGAGCCAGCTTCTGCGCGGCGTTCCAGATGCGGTCGTTGGCGCCCGCCTTGCCGAAGTGGTCACCCACCACATCACCGGACGCACGCTGCTGCGCGATGAGGAGGTCGAACTGTTCGGTGGCACGATCCACCACGGCAGGGTCGCCGAAAGCGTTCTGGAACAACACGATTCCGGGACCGTCGGTGAGCGCGCGCACGAGTTCGGTCTGCACGGCACGGCGGGACTGAGCGTCGCCCAGGTGGGGACTCAGCGATTCGTTGCGGTACACCAGGACGTTCTGTTCGACGGAGTGGGCGAACGGGTAGTCGCTCAGATTCGTCGAGTGGTCCACGGAGGCGCGGAACGCGTCGAGGTCGCAGTCCGAGTGGTGGATCCACTCACGCCGGCCGGTCGGCGGAGGAGAAGTGAGGGTCATGGGGACAGTCTTGCGGTGATGCGACCGGCAAACAACACCAGAAACCCATCATTTTCACCTCAGTAGCCACCGACGCGTCGCTAGCTTCCCTGCCCTCCGGGGACGGGGACACCGCGCGAATTGAGCCAGCCCGCCGGATCGATCTTGGTTCCGTTCGCCGTCCACACCTCGTAGTGCAGGTGCGGTCCGGTCGACTGCCCCCGGTTGCCCATGGTGGCGATCTGGTCGCCCGCCCGGACCGACTGCCCGACCGAGACCAGCGAGCTGTCGATGTGGCCGTACACGCCGATGGTGCCGTCGTCCTGTTGCAGGCGGATCCACTGCCCGAAGCCCGACGCCGGACCGCTCTCGATCACGGTGCCGTTGGTGACGGCCTTGATCGGGGTGCCGATGGAGTTCGCGATATCGATGCCGTTGTGGTTGGTACCCCACCGCTGACCGAAGCCCGACGTGAACGTGCCGTCGGCCGGGAACAGGACCGCGGGTCGGCGAGCCGCTTCCTCGGCCGCAGCCTGACGTGCGGCCTGTTCGGCCGCCTCCCGGGCCAGGCGCTCGGTCTCGGCCTGCTGAGCCACCAGCCGCTCGACCTCACGTTGGGCGGCGCGCTGGATCTGCTCGGTGTGGTCGGTGAGTTCCGGGCGTTCGACCTGCAGGAACTGCGGCGGCGGCGTGAGCGACACACCCGCCTCGGTGGATGCGTGCGCGACCTCCCCGGTGGCGGCGGAGGCGATGGCGCCGGACACGAGCAGCGCAGCGGCGGCCAGCGAGGTCGCCACCACGTGGCGACGGGCGGACTTCGCAGAACGGGAGCGCCGGGCGTGCCGGGCCTGCGGGACGGTGTTCGGGTGTAGAGCCAAAACCACATTCCTCTGTCGAGTGCATGACCGATAACGAAACGGTCACGGTTTCGACACAGGTTAGTACGTATCTGCCAGAAACCCACGTGTCGCATTGACGCTTGTGCCGACCGTCGCGTTCTCCGGCCGGAATTTCCGACCCCATCAGTCACATGCACCCCGGGAGGGTGCTTCGGCGTCAGTGGTCACTCTCCAGATGTGTTCGACGTCACCACGGCCGAGGCTCGACGAATGACGACGGCGCCCGTGATCGTGACCACGGGCGCCGTTCTCTGTCGGGTCGGCTCAGCCGGCCGCCCGCAACTGGGCCGCCAGACGCATCGCGGAGTTCGCGTCCCCGTACCCCTCGTACCCTCCGACGCGTTGCACCACCTCGAAGAACAGGTCGGCGCCCACCGTCTGGGTGAACAGGTGGAAGAACTCGCCGTGGGCGTCGGCGTCGTACATGATGCCGGAACCGCTCATGCGGTCGAGGAGTTCGCGGGAGAGTCCGAACCGGGCCTCGAGGTCGTCGTAGTAGTTCGGCGAGATGACGAGCGGCTCGAACCCGTTCGACTGCATGGTCGCCGCGGCGGTGAAGATGTCCGTGCACGCGAACGCGACGTGGCTGATCCCACCGCGCCGGGCCGCGGCGATGTGGGAGTTCCCCGACACCGCACCCGGAACCATGTTGAGCGAGATGCGCAGCGGACGGTCGACGCCGTCGGCGCCCGTCTGATCCATCGTCAGCGCCTGACTGCGCATCATCCCGACCGCGTCCGTGACGTCGAGGCCCTCGTGCGGCGCCATCGCGAACACCGAGCGAAGCAGCAGCATGATGCCGTCCCAGTTGTCCGACGGCACGGCGAGCGCCACGTGATCGACCCCGGTGAACACCGGCACCTCGTCCTGCCAGCGCGACTCCGTCGGATACAGGTCGAACGCCGACTGCCACGAGGCCGCACTACCCGGACCGCGCAGATCCAGCGACGTCGCGTCGGTGATCTTGAGACGCACCACATCGGACTCGGGGGCGGTGTCCACACCGGGCAGCAGGACCTCGTGCACCGGGACCTCGAGCGCCGCGGCGCGCTCCCCCCACGCGTCGGGATCGCTCGACCGGATGCCGATCTGGGTGAGCACCGGAAGGTGCGCAGGCAGGCCCGGCGCCGTCCACACCGTGCCCGCGGTGGCGTCGACCACGATGGTCATCCGGCCGTGCCGCCACAACTGGAGGTCGTGACTGCGGTGCCGGCCGACCAGCCGGAATCCGATGTGCTGCAACGCCTGCCGGAGATCGGAATCCTTTCCGGGGCCGGCGGCGAGCCGGAGGGACACGATGCCTTCGAGGGGTGCGCGCGGCGGCGGCTCGAACAGCGCCAGCCCCCGCCCGGTGTCCTCACCGTGCTCGGCCTGCACCCGGGCGACCTCCTCCTGGAGGTACAGCAGCGAGCGGTGCGCGTCGGCGGCGGTACGACCCGTCGACGACTGCCGGAACGTGTCGTTGAAGATCTCCAGCGACCACGGCCCGGTGTATCCGGCCGCCTGAACGTGGGCACCGAACGTGGCGAGATCGAAGTTCCCCTGCCCCGGGAAGTTCCGGTGGTGCCGGCTCCACTGCAGGATGTCCATCGACATCCGGGGCGCATCGGCGAGTTGCAGGAAGAAGATCTTCTCCCCCGGGATGTCACGGATGCCGGACGGGTCGTCGCCGCGGGAGAGGATGTGGAAGCTGTCGAGGCAGGTGCCGAGGGCAGGATGGTCGGCGTCCTGCACGATCTTCCACGCGTGCCGGTACGTATTGACATGCGTGCCCCAGGCGAGCGCCTCGTAGGCGATGCGGAGCCCCCGGCCGCGTGCGCGCTCGGCGAGGGTGTGGAGCTGCTCGGTCAGGCGGGCGTCGTCGCGCACCGCCTCGGGCAGCGGCGACGAGCAGACCAGCAGGGTGTCGCAGCCGAGCTGCTCCATGATGTCGAACTTGCGCTCGGCCCGGACCAGGTTGCGCGCGAACGTCGCGTCGTCGGCCGAATCCAGATCGCGGAACGGCTGATACAGATCGAGGGTGAGGCCGAGATCCGCTGCGCGGGAGGCCAACTCACGCGGCGACCACGGCGAGCTCACGAAATCGGGTTCGAACACCTCGAATCCGTCGAACCCGGCCGCCGCGATCGCGGTGACCTTCTCCTCCAGCGATCCACTCAGCGACACCGTGGCAACGCTCGTACGAACCTGTCGTCCCATGGCGCGATCAGCCCTTGTTGCAGATGAAGTCGACGGCCAGCGCATAGCCGAGGATGCCGAGCCCGGCGATCACGCCGGTCGCAACCCCGGACACGTACGAGTGGTGCCGGAACTCCTCGCGGGCGTGCACGTTGCTGATGTGCACCTCGACGAGGGGCACCTCGAGCGTCACCAGGGCGTCGCGCAGCGCCACCGACGTGTGCGTGAAACCACCGGGGTTGATCACGACGCCCGACGCCGTGGTGCGGGCCTCGTGCACCCAGTCGATCAGGTGGCCCTCGTGGTTGGACTGCCGCGCGACGATCTCACGTCCGGCCTTCGCGGCGGCGGCGCGGCACAACTCCACGACGTCGTCGAGTGTCTCCCGCCCGTACACCTCGGGCTGCCGTTGCCCCAGCAGGTTCAGGTTGGGGCCGTTGAGAACAAAGATCGGTCCGGGAGCGGTCATCGCGCGCATTACCTCCATTTGTACGAACTAGTGAGTTAGTTCGTACTCAGGATACCGCGCGCCCCCGTCTAGGCGGACTTGTCCCGGCGTTCTCCCCGCTCCGGCTTGCGCGGGACGATGGTCGGGAGCACGTTGTCGTTGACCGTCTCCGCGCTGACCACGACCTTCTCGACGTCGTCCCGGCTCGGGATGTCGTACATGACCGGAAGCAGGACTTCCTCCATGATCGCGCGCAGACCACGAGCACCGGTGCCGCGGAGGATCGCCTGGTCGGCGATGGCCTCGAGCGCGTCCGTGGTGAACTCCAACTCCACGCCGTCCATGTCGAACAACCGGTTGTACTGCTTGACCAGTGCGTTCTTCGGCTCCGACAGGATCTGGACAAGCGATTCCTTGTCGAGGTTGGTCACCGACGCCACGACAGGGAGACGGCCGATGAACTCGGGGATGAGCCCGAACTTGATCAGGTCTTCCGGCATGACCTCCGCGAAGTGGTCCTGCGTGTCGATCTCCGCCTTCGACCGCACCTCGGCACCGAAACCGATGCCGCGCTTGCCCACGCGATCGGACACGATCCGCTCCAGACCCGCGAATGCGCCGGCCACGATGAAGAGCACGTTCGTCGTGTCGATCTGGATGAACTCCTGATGCGGGTGCTTGCGACCCCCCTGCGGCGGCACGCTGGCCTGCGTTCCCTCGAGGATCTTCAGCAGAGCCTGCTGCACACCCTCACCGGACACGTCCCGCGTGATGGACGGGTTCTCGCTCTTGCGGGCGATCTTGTCGACCTCGTCGATGTAGATGATGCCGGTCTCGGCGCGCTTGACGTCGTAGTCCGCGGCCTGGATCAGTTTGAGGAGGATGTTCTCGACGTCCTCACCCACGTAGCCGGCCTCGGTGAGTGCTGTCGCATCGGCGATTGCGAACGGAACGTTCAGCATCTTCGCCAGCGTCTGGGCCAGATACGTCTTGCCGCAGCCCGTCGGTCCGAGCATGAGGATGTTGGACTTCGCCAGCTCGACCGTCTCGCCGCGCGCATCACGGCCCTTGTCGCCGGCCTGGATGCGCTTGTAGTGGTTGTAGACAGCGACGGCGAGAGTTCGCTTGGCGGCATCCTGGCCGATCACGTAGTTCTCGAGGAAGTCCCGGATCTCGGCCGGCTTCGGCAGCTCGTCGAGCTTCACCTCGCTGGACTCGGCCAGCTCCTCTTCGATGATCTCGTTGCACAGGTCGATGCACTCGTCGCAGATGTACACCCCAGGCCCAGCAATGAGCTTCTTGACCTGCTTCTGGCTCTTACCGCAGAAAGAGCACTTGAGCAGATCCCCGCCGTCACCGATGCGTGCCATCTCGTCAGGTCCCTACTTCCTTCGTCTACGTGCAACCATCGAACCGATCCCACGCCCTGCGCGCATCGACCGAAAACGAAAGCCCGTTATGTGACCGTACCCGCAGATCGCGAGCGAGGTCGACTGGTTGTCGGTGATTCGCGCACCGATCTTCGGGGAAAGCCAGCCTTGCCGATCCCGCACCCGGCTCGCGGCAACCACGCCGTCACGGCGTGTCGCCCGAGCCGGGGCGGCAGGAAATCACTTCTGGGCGCTGAGTTTGCGGTACTCGAGCACGTCGTCGATGATTCCGTAGTCCTTGGCCTCGGCGGCCGTGAGGATCTTGTCGCGATCGGTGTCCTTGCGGATCACGTCGGCGTCCTTGCCGGTGTGCTTCGCGAGGGTGGTCTCCATCAGGCGGCGCATCCGCTCGATCTCGGCGGCCTGGATCTCCAGGTCGGAGACCTGGCCCTGGATGCCCCCGGTGGCCGGCTGGTGGATGAGGACCCGAGCGTTCGGCAGGGCCAGACGCTTGCCGGGGGTGCCCGCCGCGAGCAGCACCGCGGCAGCCGATGCCGCCTGACCGAGGCACACCGTGGTGATGTCGGCGCGCACGTACTGCATCGTGTCGTAGATCGCCATCAGCGAGGTGAACGAGCCACCCGGCGAGTTGATGTACATGGTGATGTCGCGGTCGGGGTCCAGCGACTCGAGAACGAGCAGCTGAGCCATCACGTCGTTGGCCGACGCGTCGTCCACCTGCACGCCGAGGAAGATGATGCGCTCCTCGAACAGCTTGTTGTACGGGTTGGACTCCTTCACGCCGTAGCTCGAGTGCTCGATGAACGACGGCAGGATGTAACGCGACTGGGGGCCTGCGGGCGCCTGGCCTCCCAGGCTGCGGGGATCGAACAGGTTGGTCATCAGTTCTCCAAAGGATGTGTGGGAGCGGTCAGTGAGGATGCCGGGCTGCTACTGCCCGGTCCCGCCCGCCTGCGCCGCGCGGGAGACGACGTGGTCGACGAAACCGTATTCGAGAGCCTGCTGTGCGGTGAACCAGCGGTCGCGATCCGAATCGGCGGTGATCTGCTCGACCGTCTGACCGGTGTGCTCGGCGATCAGCTCGGCCATTTCGCGCTTGGTGTGCGCGAACTGCTCGGCCATGATCGCGATGTCACTGGCGGTACCACCGATTCCGGCGGACGGCTGGTGCATCATGATCCGCGCGTGCGGGAGGGCGTACCGCTTGCCCTTGGCCCCGGCGGAGAGCAGGAACTGGCCCATCGACGCGGCCAGACCCATTCCGAATGTCGCGACATCGCACTCGGCGAACTGCATCGTGTCGAAGATCGCCATGCCAGCGCTGACCGATCCGCCGGGCGAGTTGATGTAGAGGGAGATGTCCCGGCTGGGATCTTCTGCCGACAGCAGCAGGATCTGGGCGCACAGCTTGTTCGCGATGTCGTCGTCGACCTGGGTACCGAGGAAGATGATGCGCTCGCGCAGCAGGCGCTCGTACACCGAGTCGCTGAGGTTCAACCCAGCGGTGGCTGAAGTCATGGCGGGACTCTGCAAAGTCTCCAGGTGATTGGAAGTCACGGTACCTGCCTTCTCCGTAAATCGTTGATTGCTGACACAGACACTAACGAAGGAGGGCGGCACCGGAGTCCCGGTGCCGCCCT
>NZ_JBHUSF010000260.1:0-13078 GCF_042673295.1 Rhodococcus sp. NPDC057014 | reverse complement strand
CCCCGCCGCACCACGCTCACCGAACTCGCCACCATCGCCGGCTCCCGGTGGCGGGTCGAGGAATGCTTCCAGCAGGCCAAGAACGAGGCCGGCCTGGACCAATACCAGGTGCGGACCTACCGGGCCTGGTACGCCCACATCACCTTGTCGATGCTCGCCCTCGCCTGGCTCGCCGGAACGAAAACCGTAGCGGTAAAGGGGGAATCGGAAACTCCGACCAAGGTATGATCGGCTACACGTTACCCGAGATCCGACGGCTATTCGTGCATCTGGTCCTGCGACACGCCCACCCCGACGAGCACATCTGGTCCTGGTCACACTGGCGCAGACGTCGACAACACCAGGCCCGCACCAGTCACTACCGAACCCGCGGCCACCTGCCATAAGTGCCGTTGCAGTACTAACTAACGGTCACCCCCTCCCCCCGAACGCGCCCACAGCGTGAGCCCCGTTCCTCGCCGGCGTCAAGGCCCCCAAGCGCTACGCGTGGGCCTCCGGCCCAGGACCGTGACCCTGGCTGCGGCCGGGCCATCCCAGCGGCGACTATCGGGGGGATCCCCCTGTCCTGAACTGTGTTCCAGGACAATTTTGGCGTTACTTGACAAATTGCCCAACATATCAGGTTAGCGACCTCGATATGTTCGCGTGCATGTCGTCCACTCGCCCAATTCCGGTCGACTGACCACTGCTCAGCTCTTCGAACCTTGGCCACAGCAGCGCGACACGGAGACGCTGTTGACTCCGTTACGAGCCAGCTGTCTTCAATTGGCCACTGTTGCTGCGCCGGCGACCTGCGGACCGCCAGGTAGGCGCAACTCCAACCTCGAGATCCTCAGGTGAAAGATCCACTCCATCTGAATTTTTTGGAGCAATCACGACCACTTCGCCGGTGCTGCACTCGCGGATCTGCAGAGGAGCGTTACCACCTTGCAGATAGCGATCACCCCAGTTGATCATTGCTAGTATGACGGGCAACAGATCGCGGCCCTTTTGGGTCAACTCATACTCATACCGAGTACGAGCACCCGCCTCGCGATAGGGTCGCTTCTCAAGAACCCCGTCGTTCACAAGTTGCTTGAGCCGGGTTGCGGCAGCCGCCTCGGTTACGCCAACACGATCGACGAAGTCGGCGAACCTCGTAGTCCCGTACATCGCTTCCCGAATGAACAGCATCGCGCTACGAGATCCGACAACTGCCATCGTCTTGTCGACCGAGCAGCTTTCCGCGCGCCACCGCGATCGGTCCGCCAGGTCCGCTTCCAACTTCATGCCCATGTCCGAATCCTACTCTGACTACAGTCAGATAGTGTCAGAAATCAGCCTGATGGCCAATCGCGAAGCGATCCGTAGCCGCCGAATCCATCGATAACTTCCTTGTGCATACGACTGTCGACGACCTCCGTGGACAAAAGCCTTCCCGCTGCAAACCACTTCACTCGATCCTGAGTTGACGTAACTATAGTTAGCCTTTACGGTCTGGCTATGGACAACTTTAGTCACGGGCCCACAGGCCTCGACGATCAAGCAGCTTCCACGCCGACACTTGCGACCTGTCCGACAGTGCAGGCGGAGCCCAGGCACCGATGGTTGGCGCTGGTTGTTATCTGTGTTGGAACGATGATGGCGTTCGTCAACGTCTCATCGACCATTGGCGCGCTGTCGTCGATCCAGAGCGATCTCGGTTCCTCGTCAACCCAAGTAGTCTGGGTGACCAGCGCCTACAGCCTCATCGTCGCCAGCCTGGTGCTCGGCAGTGGAACCTTGGGCGACCTTCTGGGCAGACAACGTGTGTTCAGCGGCGGGGCCACCGTCTTTGCGATCGGAAGCGTACTGGCATTCGCTGCGAACTCGACATCTATTCTCATTGCAGCGCAGGCGATTATGGGAACCGGCGGGGCACTTGTGCTTCCGACTGGACTCGCTATCATCAGCCATACCTTTACGGATCAACATGAACGCACTGAGGCAATCAGCATTTGGGCGGCAAGCTCGGGCCTGGGGCTGGCGGTAGGGCCGCTCGGTGCAGGCACACTATTGGAATCGTTCTCGTGGCATTCGGTCTATCTCATCAACGCAGTCCTCGGTGCCGTGACACTTCTGGGTTCAATCATCTTTGTGCCCAACGGCAAGAACTCCGGCAGGCACCTCGATCCAGTGGGCATCGCACTGGGTACAGCCACTGTTGCATCCCTCACATATGCCGTCATCGAGGGAGGATCGAGCGGCTACGGATCCGGAAGGTTGATAGTTGTCTATGCCGCACTCGCGGTCGCGCTCGTCGGATTCATCATATGGGAGTCACGCCATCACGACCCGATGCTCGATGTAGCGTTGTTCAAATCCACATCGTTCAGCGCCATCATGGGGGCCGCCGCCATGGCTCTGTTCGGGTTCACCGGGACGTCGCTGCTCGTCGTTCTCTATCTGCAGCACGTCCAGGACGTCTCAGCACTCGGCGCCGGACTTCGACTACTCGTAATGTTCGTGGCATACATACTGTTCAGTGCAGTGGCCGGCCGAGTGGTAAAGAGGGTCGGTTTCAAGCTGATGTTGATCGTCGGCATGATCGTCATGGCGGCGGGAATTTTCGCGCTGCTCGCAAGTCCTGCGGAATCCGAGTTCGAGCGCGTATGGCCGGGATTGCTGCTGGTAGGCATCGGCGGCGGTTTGCTCGTCGCACCATCGACAGCCGCTGCGGTCAACAGCGTCGGGCATCAGCAAGCGGGCATGGCGAGCGGCGCGGTCAATATGTTCCGCCAGGTAGGGAATGTCCTCGGCGCGAGCGTCCTCGGTACAATCCTGACCACCAACTTCGTGACCAACCTGCGAGACCGTTTGAACGACGCCGAACTGCCCGAAAGTGTGGCAACCTCAATCGTCGATTCCGCATCGCGCGGCGGTGGTGGAGACCAACTGCCAGCCCCCCTCGCTTCAATCACCGAGATCGCAATCAAGAACGCCTTCACCGACGCTGTCCATCTTAGTCTTTTGGTCGCCGGCATCGTGCTGGTTATCGCCGTTATCCCCATTGCCGCCTTCGTGCATGACAGGCCGACCCAAAGCAATTAAAGCCACGCGGAGTTGGAAACGCCCGACGACCTCGGGTCTCGAGGTAGGCGACCGGGGTCGCCGGGCGTGTCTTCGTAAGTGAATCCGACCTGTCAATCACTCCGCAAACACAACAGCTATCGCCGTCGATGCATTCAACATGTCGAGGGAACAAATGACAACGACCATTCGCAGCAGAGTCATTCGACTGGACTGGCCCCGCGTTCCGCTCCGCACTCGTGCGGTCTTTCGGTACGTCGATCACCTCGAAGCTGGCAGGCGGGCAGAACTTCTGAGCGTTCACAACAACCCGAACGCGAACCTCGAATGAAGGAGACGATAACCGATTTCGAGTTCATCCCCGCTTCCGATATCCAATACTCGCTCACCACATGCAGTACTGCAGGCCATTTCCGTTCACGCCAGACACCGGCGCCCGCTCGTCGAGGCGTGAGCCACAGGGCTAGCAACTGAGTCGGATCGCAAGATTCCCCAAGCTGCGACTGTAACGACTCGCTGATGCACGCTTTCGAAGACCAGCACTCGGTATCGGTCCTGCACGCCTGAGGACTGACCGAGACATCCCCGGTGGGATCCGTAGCCCGTCCGCCCGCATACACCGAGGAGCAGAGCGGGCGCGCTACCGATACTCGGAGGGACGATTCCCGGCATCCGCCGAAGCGCGGCTTGTCGACGATAACGGCAATCTCGTTCCCGACGGAAGCTTCAGCATTGGCGAACTCGGGTCCATGGATCACCTCGTCGTACTACCGCCACGACGCGGTCGGAAGCCTCCAAGAGGACTGGCGTCGCACAGGCGATGTCGGCGCGATCAGCCCCGGCGGATACCTCATCCTCTCCGGTCGGACAAAGGACCCCATCAAATCCGACGACGATGGGATTTCGTCGGTCGATATAGAGAACGCCGTCATGGGTCATCCTGAAGTCCTCGAAGCCGCCGTCACCGCTATCCCAGACCCTCGATGGAAGAGAGCGCCCACTGGTGGTCGTAGTGCTCCACAGCACCTGTTGCCCGATCACCCGCTACGGATTTCACAGCACCAGCAGCTCGTCGGCCGTGTAGAGCATGGCACCGAATATATCCGACAGCTCATCATGAAAGACATGATCACGAGTGGCAGGCTATCTTGAAATTCACTCCAACCGCGTCACCGACTGGGCCCCGGTGGCAGATCCTCACGGCTGGCCCCAGGCCCCGGGATGGAAGACAACGACTCTCGGTCCACCACGTGAGCGCAAGCCGAGCACACAGGCTGGATCGTCATCGAGCATCCACACGTACGGTGCACGAATTCGAGGGGCGGACCGCCGTCTGCGAGCCAGATGTCACCCCACTGCCGCATCGCCGCGATGACCATCCACAGGTCCTTGCCCCGCTTCGTCAATCGATAGTCGTAACGAATGGGCTTATCCTGGTACTGATCCTTAACCATGACACCGTGATCCACGAGCGTCTCCAGCCGCAATGTGAGGATGTTGCGTGCGATGCCCAGGCGATTCTGGAAGTCGTCGAACCGCGTAACACCGAATAGGGCGTCACGCACGATGAGTAGCGTCCACCATTCGCCGACGATCTCCAAAGTCTGCGCGACCGAGCAGTTCATCTCCGTGAAGTGGGTTCGGCGCATTCTGCGAGATTATCGAGTTGCGTCACAAAACTCAATATGCTTACCTCAGTTGCATGAAACAACTTACATCTCGCCGACTGGCTGACGAGTTCAGAATGGCCGCGGCTGGCAACGGTCAGTGGAACGTTGAGATCGCCGAATCATGGGCGAGTTGGTTCGGACCACATGGCGGCGTCATCGCTGGAATGGCCGTCGAGGTTGCCGAAATGGAGGCTTCAGGAGCGAACGTGCGCTCAATGGATCTTCGATTCCTTGGCAAACCCCGAATCGGGCAGATGCAGTTGTTCACCTCAATCTACGAAGTGGGCCGTACGACACGAGTGATCGACATCGCCTTCGTCCAAGATCAAACAGTTGCCTCCGCCTCAGTAACCCTCGGCCGGATAGGTCCTGCATCGAATCTGGATCGACCAGGGCTGTCCCAGGCCAATGTAAGGCCACCAAACGAATGTGACCTATGGGAGCTTCCCCTTGAAATACTGCCGGTCGGCACGCATTTGGAGATTCGTCCAACTGATGGACCCCTGCCCGGATCTGGATCCGAAGAGGCTCGAATGAGGGCATGGCTATCCACTCGTCCGAAGATGTCTATCAATGCCGCCGTTCTGGCGGTCCTTGCCGATGCGTTGCCGCCCGCGATATTCACGACAATGACCGAACCCGTAGCCACACCGACTGTGTCGATGTCCATGTACATCACCGCCGATCTCCGCCAGCACGACTTGCATGAGGTACTGGGCCACACTTGGAACGTTCACACCGGAGGGGGATGGTCCGTCGACGACACTGAACTCCGCGACGGTGCGGGACAACTCCTGGCGACCGCCCGCCAGAGTCGGCGCATCCTGTTGCCCCGCGACTGATTGGCGCGCCCCTACTTCGATGAACCTGACACGCGCAGAGGACGACTCCTTGAACCGCCAACCCGACGACCAGACGACCAGACGACCAATCCACGCATCCCACCAGTCGCCACAGCTCGACATGTCGCATGCAGTGGAGATCCACCTCAAGGTTGAGAAGGCTGCCAACTTGACCTGAATCCGTGGATCGGTGATCTCGGTCGGATTCGTTTGTGATGCGCACACGCGATGCTGTTCGGGGTGGAGTTGATCTGCTGACCTGGCTGTCAGCTCATCCACGTTCGTTGTGTTCCTGGGGTTGGGGCCGGTGCGGCCGGTGTACCGAGAGTCAGGCCGCTTGGGGTGGCGTGTAGTCGATGGTGTTGTCCCAGAGGGATGTCCGGTGCGCTTGTGGTGGCCAGTGAGCTGGCAGGTGGAGCACGGGTTTGCGTGCGGGCCGGGCGAATCGGGCGGCAACGTTGACCAGGTGCCGGCGCAGACTGGCGCTGCGGGCGACGGCGTGGTGCCCGCCGACGAGGGTGCCGGCGGCGCGCAGCAGATTGTGGGTGATCGCGGCGCAAAAGCACCCAGGCACTGTTCGCGCCGAACCGTCCCGACGGGATGTGCGCGAGGGGTCCGTCGATCAGGTCCGCGAACACCGTTTCCACGATCGCGTGCTTCCGGTGGGTGATATCTGCCTCGACGGTCGACAGTTCGGAATCGGTGAAGAACGGGTGGTAGCGCCACACCGGGACGCCCCCAAGCATTGCGTGAAGGGAGGGACCCCACGCATCCGGGTAATTCGCGTCCTTGACCCGGCGCACGATCAGGCGGGCGGTGACCCGGTAGCAGCCGGAGAACGCCGTGTACGTGGTCTCGGCGACCTCGGCGTCGGAGATCAGCTCCCCGGTCTCGGGGTCGGTAACCGCACCGGGGTAGTGCACCGGCATCCACTGGTGCTCGTCGATGCCGTCGATGGCCCGGGTGATCCGCGGATTCCGGGTCATCACCGGGGAGAATTCGATACCCGCGGCGACCACGGCGCCGATAACGGCCATGTTCGGCGAACGCCGAATCACCGCGGACCATGATCTTGCCGTGCGCCCCGCAGGCGCGGGGCGGTGGTGATCGCCGCACGCGGCTCGGAGGCGGCACCGCGACCGGATCCCGTCCTGCCGGCCCGCAGCCGCATCTCGGTGATCACCGGCGCCGCCCGCGCGGTGGACAGGGTCGTGACCAGCGGCGACAGTCCCTTGCGGAACAGGGCGCGGCCGGCGATCTTCGCATGCCCGTAGGACGCTCCTTGTTTATGGTGCCCGTACACCGGGCGGCAGCAGCGAGTCGGCGCAGCACCGACCCGAGTTGGAGGCTGTGCCCGAAGGTGAACTCGCGCAAGAATATCCCCAGTGTCGACGGCGCGTACACCTGATCGAACACGGTGCGCGTGATTGACTACACCCTCGACGATGGGTGGGAGAACCCCGAGCAGTACCGGCTGCTGACCACGATCCTCGACCCCTCCGATGCACCTGCCGAAGAGTTGGCGCTGGCCTACGCCCAGCGCTGGGAAATCGAGAACACCTTCAACGAACTGAAAACTTACCAACGCGGACCACGCGCGGGCCTGCGGTCGAAATCCCCACCGCTGGTCCGGCAGGAAATCTGGGGGGCACCTGTGCTGCCACTCGCCATCACCCTGAAGCGCGACGCCGCGACCACTGGCGCTCACGCCCCGGACCGGATGTCCTTCGTCGCCGCCCTGCGGATAACCCGACGATCCCTGTCCCACAGGGCCACCGGGAGCAGCGATATCGATTTCGTCCTGGGAGCAGATCCACGTGAGCTTGGGTCCATTGAGCAATTCCTCTCGGATCACGTCGATCTGGACGTCATTGAGCCGGGGCCGGGGGTCCCGCGCGACCGGCACCTTCCAATCCCTCGTTGCCTCTTTCGGTCCACTGTCGATGCCAGCGTGAGGCGGTCTGTTGGGAGATATCCAACTCGACCGCGACATCGCGCCCTGCGGTGAACATCTCCGCCGCTTGCATCCGCGATCACGCAACGCCCCGAGATCCCGGCGACCGCCGCGCCGCTTGACTTTCCGGGCGTCGGACCCCTCGCCGGAACCGGTTTCCTTCCCTGCCAACCATCAATGATCAAGCAGCACGGTAGGAATCACGCGCAACGACATACCCTATTACCGAAACAGCATTAGTCGGGTGTGGAACACCAACCACCTGGCTATCGGCGGCATGACGGAAGACGGTTGTTAGTTTAGATATCGGGTGACCTCGAAACCCATCACGTTGATGCTGCGGTGAGCGTACTGATAAGCAGAGCTCGTCGATGGCGGTGGACAGATCGATCGCGATGATCGATAGGTGTCGCCTTCGGGAAAGTGCTCCCATAGAGGGGAATTCGTGCGGGTCAAGCGATCGTGAAGCCGCCGTCGACTGCGATTGTCTGTCCGGTAACGTATCCAGCCGCATTCGAAGCAAGCCAGACAAGTGTTGCGGCGAGCTCGACCGGATCACCTGTGCGTCCGAGTACCATTCTCGATGCCAGGCCGTCGAGGTAGCCGTCGTCGAACTGGCCGGTCATATCGGATTCGAAGAATCCGGGTGCGATCGCGTTGATGCGGATTCCTTTGCGAGATCCCCACTGCTGCGCGAGATCACGTGTCAACCCGATGATGGCGGCCTTGCTCGCGCTATAGGCGGCCTGCGGAAGACCTGCGGTCGTGATCCCGAGGATGCTGGCGATGTTCACGATGGCACTGCCGGGCTGCATCACTCGGCCACACGCCTGCGCCGCCCAGTAGGACCCGTTGAGGTTGACATCGATGATCGAACGGAACTGGTCCGGGCTCTCTCGTGTGGCCGGAAGTGCACTCGCGATCCCAGCGTTATTGACAAGGACATCGACCTGACCGAACTCGGACACCGTCGCGTCGACTAGCGCAGTGCACTGGTCGGGATCGACAACATCAGTGCGCACGATCAGGGCCCGACGACCGGCGTTGCGGACCAGTGTCGCGGTGTCCTTCAATTTATCGACGCGGCGGGCCGCCAGAACGACGTCGGCACCGGCCTGCGCGCAGGCTTCGGCGAACGAGACTCCGAGGCCGGAGGACGCTCCCGTAATGATGACGACACGGCCATCGAGACGAAACTTGTCGAGGACAGTCATGTGAGGGTTCTCCTACGGTTCCAGTATCAATGGAGTTGAATTCGTCCCGACTCGAGAGGTCAAGCTATGTCTCGTCATCAGATGGACAGTCCCCCATCAACGGGCAGGACCACGCCCGTAATGTAGGCGGCCTCTTCGGATGCAAGGAAGCAGATCGCATCAGCCATCTCAGAGGGGTCAGCGAATCGTGGGATCGGTCCAGTAACCTCAGCGATCTTGTCCACGGGGATCGAGGCGGTCATTCGCGTCGCCGCGTTGGGCGAGACCGCGTTGACGGTGACGCCGAACGCGGCTAAGTCTTTCGCGGCGGTCTTGGTGAAGCCGATGATCCCGGCCTTCGCGGTGGCGTAATTGGCCTGGCCTCGGTTGCCATGCAGACCAGTGTAGGAGGTTATATTGACGACCCGTCCGAATTCCTGCTTCCGGAAATGCGGAACGCACGCTCGGGTGAACCGGAAAGTACCGCCCGCGTGGATATTCAGGACGCTGTCCCAGTCGTTGTCGGTCAGCTTCCACAGCATCCTATCCCGCAGGATGCCGGCGTTGTTGACCAGAATATCGATCCGCCCGGTCTCGCCGATCACGGTCGAAACGACCTTCTCGACGTCTCGCGTATTGCTGACGTCAGCGGGGATCCCGATGGCGCCGATCTCACGCGCAGCGTTGCTGAGTTCGTCCTTGTCGAAGTCCACCATGAAGACTGTGGCCTTAGCAGCGACGAAGTGGCGGGCCAGCGCCTGACCTATGCCACGCGCAGCGCCGGTAACGATGACTGACTTGGCGGCGAAGTCGTAGGTGATGTTTCCCATCCGGATTCCGTTCTTTTGTCAGTGCAGGCGTTCGAAGACCCCGGCCATTTCCGGATCCGACGCATATGATTTCGAATCCGAACTGCTTGTTGTTGGTCCGAGGGTTTGACGAGCAGGGTCGCAGTAATGCGTGCTGCACCGATCATGCCGAACCGGTGGCACGCGGCGCCGCTAGTCCTGTCCCCTCGACTGTTCGTCGAGAACCGAATGTAGCTCGATGGATCGAGGGACTTAGCATGCCCACGTGACGCCGAAATTTGTATGCATTGTGCGAACTGGCATGCTCGTCTGCCGTCGTCGAGGGCCGCCAATCTGGTGCCAGCAAGCATTGGCTTCAGAAACCAGGCAAAACGAAGTGCGTCGACCTATTTTCGCAGATGAAGATCGGTTTACGAGCAATCGAGGCTTTGGCGTTGCGGAGTGGCGTGGCCAACTAGCAGGAATCGACAGGCATGTAGTGCACCACGATCGCTTCAATTCAACCGCGAGCAAGGTCAACTCTAGGCAACGCTGTCAGGGTGACCGTCGTGGTCAGGGTCTCGCCATAGTGGAACCATAACCCAAAACCGCCCTCGCTTTGCGCTGCTCTGATTGTCAAGAGGTCGGTGGGGGGAACCGCATTGAGATACTCAATAACAGCACGGTACGGCCCTGCAACGACTTCCGGCCACCGCATCAGATACCGATCCACCGCCTGCCAGTAGGTTGCGTTGTTCATGTGGTGAAACATGTCGAAGTCGCTCGGGCGAAGCAGGTGATCCTGCTGATCGGCATTGTCGGGAACTTTTTTCGGATTCAACACACGCCACCGCAGACGACGATCAGTGACACCGCCGCTCCAGGCAGAAAGGACGTTCTCATCGATCCGCGCTGGGCGACCTTCTCGAGTGACATTGATACAGAAGCTTTCGGTCTCGATCCGACCTGCGGGCCTCGCATCCGGATTGAACGCATTGCACTCCGGCAGACCGGTGAGTGTCTGACGCATGCTGACCCACATGGCAGATGTAGCCGAACACCACCGTTTGACGGTCACATTTCCCGGCCAGGTTATCGGCTCAATCACGTCAATGACGTTTCGCCGCACTAACCAAAACGGATTCGTGCGGCCGAACTCTGACTGTTGGGTCATGTCCAGCGCGATGTCCTGGAGATACCTCGCCACAGCGGCAATGTGGACGGTCATCTCCGGATCGACGTCGTCGACCCTTATGCGATAGGTCGACTCGAATGTTCGAGACTCCGGCGTAATCGGAACCAGCGGGTAATGATTGACATGTCCGTCAGCTATCTGATTCATCAAGACTCCTACAATGAGACGTTCCGCATGCCACAATCAGATCGAAGGAGGCTGTCTCGTGAAACGACACTTTCGCGACGAAATTATTGTCCCTACCAGCCCAAGCTCCGAGTAACGCATCCGAAGGTGCGTCATACGCATGCCAGGTTGTCAGAGAAGGACTGTTTCCAGTTCCTTGTTGTAGGGGCGGATCGAGTCCACGTCACCGGATGCAACCTTGCTGACCCAGTGCGGCTCAGCGAGGACTGCCCGCCCGAGGCCGACTAGGTCGAACTCACCGCGCTCGAAGAGGTTCATCAACGGGGCGAGGGACAGGCTGGTCTGTTTCTCGGTCTCGTCCCCGCGGAAAGCCGCAGGAACGCCGACGGAGCCGAGTGCGATAACGGGCAGTCCCGTCAGGTGCTTGGTCCAGCCGGCGAGAGTACGATCTGAGCCGTCGAACTCCGGTAGCCAATAGCGACGGGTGGAAACATGTAGTAACGACACGCCTGCCTCGACGAGCGGGGAGAGGATGAGTGCGAGCTCGCCGGGATTGTCGGCGATCCGGGCGTCGAAGTGGCCACCTTTCCACTGAGAGAATCGATAGGAGATCGGGAATTCGGGGCCGACGCGTTCGCGGATGGCTGCGACGATCTCGGCGCTGATCCGCATCCGGTTGGCGATGGATCCGCCATAGGCATCAGTGCGCCGGTTCGTCTCCCCCCAGGTGAACTGGTCGAGCAGGTACCCGTGTGCGCCGTGCAGTTCAACGCCGTCGAATCCAACGTCCTGCGCGTCAGCAGCCGCGCGGACAAAAGCGTCGACAATTCCATCGATGACCGTCGCGGTGGCCGGTTCGCCAACTCTACGGCCGCCGAGGCCAATCCCCGAGGGACTGACGATCGGTGCTTCGTTGTTCGGGCCCGCACCTGCGATCCGAGTGGCGCCGAGGTGCCACAGTTGCGGCATGACCTTGCCACCCTCGGAGTGGATGGCGTCGACGACTTTGCGCCAGCCCGCGAGGGGTTCGTCACCGTAGAAGGCGGGGACCCGGTTGCTGGCACCGGCGGAGCACTCGTCGACGTAGGTACCCTCGGTGATGATGAGGCCCAGCGAGGAAGCTCGCTTGGCGTAGTACTCCGCAACCGGGTCGCCGGGCACGTTTCCCGGTGAGAACTCCCGCGTCATCGGGGCCATCACGAAACGGTTGGACATCTCAAGGCCGGCCACCTCGGTAGGGGCGAGCAGCGGCATGATGTCGGCCCCGTCGAGCAGAGTGCTCGACAAGTTCACTCCGATGCTCTCTTCACGCAGATCGGTCATCTCTACTCCAGTTTGTTTGATGTCATGAATCATTTGGGCACGAGGTTGTTTCGGAGCGGCGGGCTAGGTCTGTGTGGCTGCTTTGGATGGTTCAGGAACCGAAACTCCATGGATGCGCGCGACGGACACACTTTTCGCTTCTGGCTTGGTCCGTACCTACCCAGGGTCGACACAGGCGCGGCGTGTCCGATCGAAACAGTTTGAGATTGGTGCAGTTACAGATTCTTCTCTGACACATTCGTCTAGGCCCAGTTAGTTTGTGGTCGGCACCAGGAGAATTCGCCTCTGGGGCGACATTTCGCGACTATACAACGTTGCCGCACAACACCCAGGCCAAAATGGGTGGATCCGTCGGTCACGGATGCCCGGCCGCCTGTCAGCCGACCCCCCACCCTGGCATTTGGTCAGATGCTCGCGTCAAGCGTTCCTTTGCTCAGCGACGGCGGCCCCGCGAGCAGCGAGCCGAGGTCGGTTATTGCACCTTCGCCCGCGCGGAACCTGCGGTATGCAGCATCGTGGTCCATCGACTCCCACGTTTCGATCACTCGCCAGGTGTTGGGGTTCTTGGCATCGAGCACGTTGTCGACACGTATGCAACCGTCGAACTCCCGGGTCTCCTTCAGCACGCGTGCCATCACTTTTTGCGCGGTCTCGACGGTCTCTGGTTTGAAGGTCAGTTCCAGAATGGCGATCATAGCCACGTTCTACCCCTTAGGATCGGTTGCTTGTACTAATTGCACTCCAGGCATGTTGCTCTGATGCATGGTGTGCCACCGGTGGCACAGTCAGCGAAGGTGCTCCTACGGTTTGTGGCGTGAGGTTGGCATCCGCTAGTTATCCGACTGATTGTCCTGGCGTGCGACTCAGGTGCGTGCGTGTTCGAAGTATGCGTGCGCGGAGTATTGCAATGTCCAGAGGTTGCCGTGGTCGGGGTAGAGC
>NZ_JBHUSF010000259.1:0-13149 GCF_042673295.1 Rhodococcus sp. NPDC057014 | reverse complement strand
GTCCCCACCTCGGCGCCGCCGAGCACCTCGGCGAAAACATCCGCCACCACGTCCTCGATGGGAGTGTGTGCGCCCTGCCCGTCCGCGGTCACGACACCCGGATCGGGCAGCGCGGCGCGGTCGACCTTGCCGTTGGCGGTCAACGGAATTGCCGGGACTTGCACCAGTGCACCGGGAACCATGTGATCGGGCAGGACCGTCCGCAGGTGCCGGGTCAGGGTGGGCTGATCGGCGTCGGTCACCACGTAGCCGACGAGTTGTCGTCCGGCGGCCGTGTCGCGGAGAACCACTACCGCTTGTTCGACGCCGGGATGCCGGAGGAGCGCGGCCTCGATCTCGCCGGGTTCGATACGGTATCCGCGCAACTCGATCTGGGCGTCGCCCCGGCCCACGTAGTCGAGGCGACCGTCGCCGCGGTAGCGGACTCGATCGCCGGACCGGTACATCACCGCACCGTCGACATACGGGTTCGCGACGAACCGTTCCGCCGTCAGGCCGGGACGGTGCAGATATCCGGAGGAGACTTGGGCCCCTGCGACGTACAGCTCCCCCACGCCGCCGGGAGGAACCGGCCGCAGCGCGGTGTCGAGCACGTACGTCTGCAGTCCGGGCAGTGCGCGGCCGATGGACGCCGATGCGTCGCGGGCCGCGAGGTCGAGTTCGGCCGCGGTGACGTGCACGGTGGTTTCGGTGATGCCGTACATGTTGATCGCGCGCACGCCGGGATGCCGTTCGAGCCACGGCCATACGGGTGCCGGATCGAGCGCTTCGCCGCCGAAGATCAGCAGCCGCACCGCCAGGTCCGCATCTCCGTCGACGTCCGCCAGCTGGCCGAACGCGGACGGGGTCTGGTTGAGGACGGTCACGCCCTCGCGGACCAGCAGTTGCCGGAACTCGTGCGGTGACCGGGCCAGGAAGTGGTCCACGAGAATCAGCCGGCCACCGGTGGTGAGGGCGCCCCACATCTCCCACACGGAGAAGTCGAAGGCGGGTGAATGGAACATCGTCCACACGTCGTCCGGCCCGAACCCGAACTGGTCCCGCGTATTCGCCAGCAGAGACAGCACATTGGCGTGCGAGACGAGCACGCCCTTCGGCCGGCCGGTCGACCCGGACGTGTAGATCACATATGCGCTGCGCGCTCGTGAGTACTTGTTAACCGCCCGTGGGTAAGAAGTACTCACGGGCGGCGCAGCCGCATCGGCGATCACCGCCGCCGGCTTCGCATCGTCGAGCAGGTACTGGATGCGCTCCGCGGGGTACTGCGGGTCGACGGGCAGGTAGACACCGCCGGCGCGCACCACTCCCATGATCGCGGCGATCAGATCCGGCGACTGCGGCAGCACGACGGCCACGACGTCGCCGGCGACGACACCCTCCTCGCTCAGCGACGCGGCGACCGCCGCGGAGCGCGCCTCGAGTTGTGCGTACGTCAGCGACTGGTCCCCGAACGTCACCGCTGTCGCGTCGGGGCGTTCGAATGCGCGGTCCAGGAACAATTCGTGTAGTGACGCGGCATCGGGTTCGACGCCGGGGTTGTTGGTCGTCGCTTCGGCCCACTCGTCCGCAGTGAGCACGTCGACGTCGCCCACCAGAGCGTCACCCTCGATCGCTACGAACGCGTCGAGAAACCCGACGAACCGCGACAGCAGTTGTTCGAGTTCCGCGGCCTCGTAGCAGCCCGGGTTGGCTTCGAAGTCCACGCGCATGGTGTGACCGGTGACCGACGGGTACAGGTTGAGCGACAGGTCGTCGGCCACCCCCGTCGTCAGCACGTTGAACTCGCACACGAGTTCGCCGAGCACGATCTCGCGGTGGAAGTTCATGATGTTGACGGTCGGGCCGAAACCGCGGCGGGACGGTGCGCGACCTTCCCACATGTCCTCGTGGCGGTATCGCTGACGACGCAACGCCCCGGTGAGTTCGAGTTGAACCTTCCGGACCAGTTCCTCCACGTTTTCGCCGGGATCGAGATGCACCCGCAAGGGGACGACGTTTGCCATCATTCCCGTCGAACGGCGCGCGGACGCCGTGGTTCGGGCCGAAACCGGAAGGCTCAGTACGACGTCGGTGGCGGCGGTCATGCGTCCGAGATACGCGGCGAACGCAGCCACGATCACGGGAACTTCGGACGAGTTCCACGCGCGCGCCAATTCCTCGATCCGGTGCGCGACGGCAGCGTCCATGTCGCGACTGGACACCCGAGGCGGAGACGTCGGTCGCGCGTGCCGATCGGTCAACCGGACGGGTTCGGGCAGTTCAGCGGTCCGTTCGGCCCAGTACTCGCGGTCACGGAGGTACCGGGCTGTGGTGCGGTACTCGGTCTCCGCGTCGTACAGCGCGCGCAGAGTCATTGCCTTCGACTGCGGCGCCTCGGTTCCGATGACGAGGTGCGTGTAAAGCTCCGCCACGCGGTTCATCAGCACCATGGCGCCGTATGCGTCCATCACCAGGTGGTGTGTGCGGGAGAACCAGTAGTAGTGGTCGTGACCGAGGTGGAGAAGCGTGGCGGAGATCAACCGGTCGGTCATCACGTCGAGAGGCCGACTGTATTCGTCCGTCATCCAGCGGTGCGCCTCGGCGACCGGATCCGCATGACCACGCAGATCCCGGTAGACGAGCGCATCCTGGATGCTCTGATCGACCAGCTGATGGGGCTCACCGTCGACGTCGACGAGACGGACGACAGCGGACTCCAACTCGCGACAACCGCGGTCGGTTGCCGAGACGAGGAGGTCGTAGTCGACGCGTCCGCGTACCTCCACATATTGCGCGATGTTGAAGGGCACGGCCGGGTCGAGTTGCTGAGCGAACCACAGCGCTTGTTGCGCACGCGAAAGGGGGAATGGTGTCACTTCCCCCACCGCGCCCTCACAGGGCCTTGACACGCATTTGTCCCGCCACTCAGCCGTACCTCGAAAGTTGTGAGGCAGTGCCTCGACGGGACTTACATCGTGGGCGCCTCGTGGTTCGTTACGTGGGCTAGACAATACTGGGCAAATCATCGCCCCTCCACACGAGGGGGGACTGTGAGCGGTACGTCACGATAATCTCTGCACACCCTCAGACAGGAGCCAGGCAGTAATGGACGACAACGTCACGGGCCCGTCGGGTTTCGGCACGTCAGGCCCGGACAATCACGGGTCGGACGGCCGGGCTCGGGCGGCGGACGGAACACCGGTTCGACGTGTCCGTAAACGCCGGACACACCAACCTCAGGTGCGGGCGCATCGGTTGCGGCGGCGCGTGATCGTCGGCGGCTCGGTGGCCGTCGTGGTTGTCGTCGCGTTCGGCGCGTGGCTGGGCTTCACTGCCCGCGAGGCGAAGGCGAATCTCGAGGAGGCGCGTGGTCACGCGCAGATCGCGAAGGACGCTCTGCTCGACGGCGACACCGAGGTCGCCAAGCGGTCGGCGGCCGACGCCGACAGGTACGCGTCGCGGGCCTACGACAACACGCACTCGATTCCGTGGAGCATCACCGCCGCCGTCCCGGTCCTCGGTAGCCCGCTGGCAACTTCTCAGCAGATTTCCGAGGTCGTGCGGGGGCTCACCCACGACGTCTTGACTCCTGCCGTGGACGCCGGAAGCACGCTGGCCCCCGATCAGTTGATCGAGGGCGGAGGCCGCGTCAACGTGCAGTCGTTGCGCGACGCCGTTCCGGTCCTGGATCGGACCTCCGTTGCCGCGCAGTCACTGTCGGATCAGGCGCGGACCATCGACGAGGCCACCTACCTCGGCGTGGTGAACGAGGCGCGCACGGCATTGCAGGATCAGACGGCGGAGCTGTCGAAGTTGCTGAGCAACACCGCGATCGCCGCGAAGGTGGTGCCGGCGATGCTCGGCGGGGACGGGCCGCGGAACTACTTCCTCGGCTTCCAGACGAACGCCGAAGCGCGTGGAACCGGCGGGCTGCTGGGTGGATTCGGCATCGTCCGCGCCACCGACGGCTCGGCGAAGGTCGACACGCTCGGCGCGAACTCGGAGCTGTCGATGGACAAACAACCCCTCGATCTCGGCCCCGAGTTCGAGGCCCGGTACGGCCCCAGCCGGCCCACCACCGACTTCCGGAACAGCAACCTCAGCTCCCATTTCCCGTACGCCGCACAGATCTGGAAATCGCTGTGGGCGCAGGAATCCGGCGAGCAGGTTGACGGCGTCGTCGCGACCGATCCCGTCGCCCTCAGCTACGTGCTCGGCGCCATCGGCCCGGTGACGATGCCGGACGGCGAGGTGATCACCAAGGACAACGTCGTGGAACTCACCGAGTCGACCGCGTATGTGCGCTTCGCGGATGACAACAAGGCCCGTAAGCAGTACCTGCAGACTGTCGCTGCGCGGGTGGTCGACAAGATGACCGGCACGCTGTCGTCCCCGCAGGCGCTGCTCGACGCGCTGGGCAAGGCGGCCGGAGAGGGGCGAATCGCGGTGTGGAGCGCGGATCCCGCCCTCCAGCAGGTGCTTTCGAGTACAAAGGTAGGCAACGTCGTTCCGGACGACGCGGCACCGTACGCGAGTGTCGTGGTGAACAACCAGGGCGGAAACAAGCTCGACTACTACCTGTCCCGTGAGATCGAATACGTCGCAGACAATTGCGTCGACGACACCCGTTCGTCGACCGTCACCGTGCGTCTGACCAACAACACCCCCGCGGGGGAATTCCCCGACTATGTTGCGGGGTTGTTCGAGTCGGTCGGCAACGTGCCGAAGGGCACCAACGCCGTCGACCTGTCGCTGCTCGCCACCAGCGGCGCAACACTCGACAAGGTGACGGTCAACGGCGCTCAGCAGTTCGTCTTCACCGGCACCGAACTCGGCCATCCCGTGTTCAACGTGCGAGCCATGGTGCAGCGGGGAAAGACCGCCGAGGTGAAGTTCCAGCTCACCGAGCCCGCCGCTCCGGGTGAGGCCCGGGTTCCGGTGCAGCCATTGGTGGATTCGCCGAACGTCACGGTGAACGTGCCGAACTGCGGTAGCTGATTCTCCTCGGGTACCGCCGCTACTGCGGGTCCGCGTCGGGCGGCGGTATCTGAACGGTGTGCTCCGTTTCGACGGATTGCACGCCGGCTACGGATTCGAGTTCGGCGCGACCGTCCTCTCCGACGGCGCCGGAGATGATTCCGATGGTGCCGTACACCTGATCGACCCGCATCCCGTGCGACTGCAGCGCGGCGCCGACCGCTTCGATGGTGTCGAGGTGGTCGGCGTCGACGGTGACGGTGATCGCGATCATGCCGGTGCCTGAATCAGCCCCGACCCGACATCGAGGGACGGCAACAGGAGTCTCCGCGCCTGCTGGGTGAGGACGGCCCACAGTTCGGTGCCCGTGCGTCCGGTGGCCTCACACCACAGTGCGGCGATGCCCGCGACGTGTGGGGCTGCCATGCTCGTCCCGCTCTTCGTGCCGTACCGCCCCGGCACGGGGACGGTCGAGAACACGCCCACCCCGGGCCCCGCCACGTCGATCTGACCGCCGATGACGGGGTTGCTGCGGGCCGAGAAATTGGCCAGTCCGAGAGCCGAGTCGATCGCTGCGACGGCCATGATCGACGGGCTGTTCGCGGGCGGACCCACGAATCCCATGTTCCCTGCCGTGCGGTTCGCGTTGTTGCCTGCGGCCGCGACGATCAGCGACCCCGATGCCAGTGCCCGGCTGCCCACCGTCTCGTACGCAACGGACACCGCCTCCATGTTCGCGCCGAGGGACATCGAAATGACCTGGCAGTCGTTCACGATGGCCCATTCGATTCCGGCGAGAATTCCCCGGTCGGCTCCGCGTCCCTGATCGGACAACACTTTGCCGACGAAGATGTCTGCCTTGTGGGCTACTCCGTATCGGCGGGTGCCGCTCGGCGACTTGGGTCCGCACGCGGTTCCGACACAGTGCGTGCCGTGGCTGTGTCCGTCCTGTGGGCCGGCGCCCGGCACGAACGACTGGGCGGTGATGGTGCGGTTCTCGAAGTCCGGGTGCGTCAGGTCGAGTCCGGTGTCGAGGACGGCGACCTTGACGCCGAAGCCCCCGCACGCCGACGCGCGAACATTGGTGGCGTGCAACCCCCACGTGAGCTCCGCGGTGTCGGTGAAGCTCGCCGCTTCGGCCTGCACCCGAGGATCGGTGCCGACCGAGAGGGCGTAGTGCATCAGCTCGGGCTCGACGGAGAGCACGGGGACGTCGTCGTCTGCGGCCGCCGCCTGCAGTGCCGCAAGCTGGTCGGCGTCGGCGGTGACCACCGCGATACCCAGTTCGTCGAACACGACGGCGTCGACTTCCCGGGTCTCCGACAGATCCACCGCGCTGGATTCGAATTCGGTGCTGCGCGCCACGTCGGACAGCCCGGCGATGGTGCGGAGAGTCTGTGCGGCGTCGGTTCGGTTGCCGCCTTCGGTGAGCACGACGACGTGGCTGCCCGTGACTTCGGGCTCGGAGGGGGCGGCGAGTGTGTTGTCGCCGTCGTTGTCGCCGTACGAGTTTCCGTGTGATATCACGATGTCGTCCTTGATCGGGGTGAGTCATTGAGGTGAGTTCGAACACCTCAACGCTCCATCGAGTGGTCCCGAATTCCACGAGTGGCGCTCTACCCGACTATCGGGTGTACCGAGCCGGCGGGCAGAGTAGTGCGGTTCATGCCGCCGTCGAGGTGGGGTGATACCAGTCGACGACGACGGACCGCACTCCCACCGATGCGATCATCGTGCGGATGGGGCCGTCGACACACAATTGGCTCTCGACGTGTCGTGCGGTGGAGCAACCACAGATGTTCGGCGTGGCCGTCAGGCCGATCAGGATTTCCGGGGATGCGCCGGATCGGCCGCCCTCGATGAGGAGCATCTCCTCGTCGACGACGCGAACCGCGACGTCCCGGCCGTCCGCGACGTCACCGACGACCAGCGCGAGGTAATCGACATCGTCGTCCTCGTCGCGGGCGGCGATCAGACGTGCCGTGCCGGTTCGCAGTGGCACGAGTTCGTCCAGCACCAGATCGGTGGACTCTGATTCGCGGAGTTCGACCCGTCTCGCCGTCCAACTGAAGAAGGGCTCCGGCCGCGCGGTCATGACGTTCTCCTGTAGTTCGACGCAATAACTGTCCGCGATACGCCTTCAGCGTGTCCGAGATGCCGGATGATCTCGCGAGTAGAGTCCTACGCGATCGCGCGGAAGGCGCCCTTCGTCAATCCTGAAACCGGACTCGTGTCCACGACCTGCGACTCAACCCGTCGACGACTCCGGGTATCGCGCCTCAAAGCAACTCCGAGGTTGTATTGCGCTGGTTCGCTGAACAACTCGCGTTCACTGGTCGATCCGCGGTACTGTCACCGGCCCCTCAGGGGAATCTAGAATCAGACCTATGGGTCCGGTGTGGCCTCTCGTTCAGCGGCAGGTCGAGTTCGACGCGATCACCGCGTCGCTCACGGCTCGGTCCGGGGGATGCGGTGTCGTCCTCACGGGCGATCCCGGCGTCGGCAAGACCACTCTCGCGCGGTTCGCGACCGAGTCACTGCCTCGAGACGTGAAATGGGTGGCGGGCACCGAATCGGCGCGGAGCATTCCGCTGGGAGTGTTCGCCCACCTGGTCGGAACGTCCACCTCCCGGGATCCGGTCGCGTTTCTGTCCGCGGCGCGGCAGGCGCTCCTCGACGACGGTCACAGTCACGACGTGGTGGTCGGCGTGGACGATGCTCACCTCCTCGATCAGTTGTCGGCGACGTTCCTTCACCAACTTGCCCTCGACAAGGCCGTCCACATCGTCGCCACCGTCCGCAACGGTGAGACCGTCCCCGACGCGATCACGTCGTTGTGGAAGGACGGCCACCTGCTGCGAATCGAACTGGCGCCGTTCACCCGGGATCAGAGCATCGAACTGATCGAGTCCGTGCTCGACGGTCCCCTCGAGGGGCTGAGCGCCGACATGATCTGGGAGGCGTCCGGTGGGAACGCGTTGTTCGTCCGGCACCTGGTGGAGGGCGCCCTCGAAGCCGGGACGCTGCGCCGCTCCGGTGGCGTCTGGCAGTTGCGGGGACGTGCCGCCATCACGTCCGAACTCGCATCCCTGTTGGAGCACCGGATCGATCAGATTCCCCACGACGTGTTGCAGGCGTTGCAGCTTCTCACGTTCTGCGAGCCGCTCGATCTGGACATCCTCGGTCAGCTGGCGGGCGAGGACGCGGTGGAGGAGGCCGAGCGACGCGGCCTCGTCAGGATCGTCGAGGACGGACGCCGGCTCGACGTCCGCTACACGCATCCACTGTTCGGTGAGGTGATCCGGCGACGGGTGGGCCGCGCGGCGGGGCGGCGGCTCCGCGGACAGCTCGTGGAGGCGTTGAGCAGTCGCGCCGTGGTCGGATCGTCGAATCGGATTCGGCTGGCAGAGTTGGCCCTCGACAGCGACCGATCCGTCGAACCCGCCCTGCTGGTCGACGCCGCCGAGGATGCCATCGGCTTGGCGAATGTTCCTCTGGGGGAACGGCTCGCCCGCGCGGCACTCGACCAGACCGGCAGCTTCGAGGCGGCCGACCTCCTGGCCCGAGCACTGTTGTGGCAGGGACACGCCACCGAGGCGGAATCGTTGCTGCGCTCCTTTTCGCCGGGCAGCCTCGACCAAGTGCAGCTGGTGCGCTGGGGCACGTCGCGGATCGCGAACCTGTTCTGGGCGAGCGGCGAGTCGGAGAAGGCCGACGAGGTCCTCGCGGTACTCCGCGCGAAGGTGACGCACCCCAGTCTCGTGCCGATCATCGAGGGAATCGGCTCGGTGTGCGCGGTGTTCGAGAATCGGCCCGAGGAAGCGGCGGCAGCAGCGATGGCGATACTGGCCGCCGATCGGGTGTTGCCGTGGGCGGTCGAGTGGGCATTCTTCGGTGGCGGACTGTCGCTGGCCTTGATGGGACGCGGCGACCGGGTGCCGGAGCTGGCGGCGCGCAGCGCGGCGGTGGCCGATCAGATCGACGGGCTTCTGCGGTTCCCGGCCGCACACGGTGAGATCCTCGCGTTGACGCTCACCGGACAGTTCGCCGCGGCGCAACGCCGGGCCGAGGAGTACCTGTCGTTGGCGTCGAGCGGCCGATACGTTGCGTGGGGGCTTGCGAACATCCTGGTCGGGACCGTGGAGCTCGCCCGTGGTCGGTTCAACGACGCCGCGGGCCGACTCGAGCAGGCGATTGCCGCCCTCAATGTGGGCGACACGGCCGACGCCATCTCGTGGAGTTTCCCCGCCTACATCGTCCTCGGTCAGGCATATGCGGAACTCGGTCGCATCCACGAGGCGGACGGGATCATCACCGCCGCGCAGGCCCGAAACGGCCGGCACGTTGCCGTGTTCGGACCCCAACTGATGATGTCGCAGGCGTGGCTCGCCGCGGCACGGGGGGAAACCTCCCGGGCAGTCGAGCTGTCTCGTTCCGCTGCAGAGTCCGCGTGCACAGCCGGACAATTCGGCATCGAGGCGGTCGCGCTGCACCATGCCACCCGGTTCGGCGACACGACCACGGCCACTCGCCTCGCCGAGTTGGCCGAGATCTGCGACGGCCGGCTCGTCGACATCGTTGCGCGGCATGCGGCGGCTGTTGCTGCTGGGAAGGGCTGCGAGGTGGTGACGGCGGCAGCCGAGTTCGAGAAGATCGACGCCTTGCCGGATGCCGCCGACGCGTACGCTCGGGCGGCAATCGCGTTCACGCATGCCGGCGACAAGCGGCGTTCCATCGAGTGCGCTGCCGCGGCCGAAGCCCTGTCGGCCCGCTGCGACCACATGTCGTCCCCCGCTCTGGTGGAGGCCGCACATCCGCTTCCGCTGACGAGTCGTGAGCGTGAGGTGGGGTCGATGGTTGCGGCGGGGTTGTCGAACCGCCAGATCGCCGATCGGCTGTTCGTGTCGGTGCGGACGGTGGAGGGTCATATCTACCGTGCGTGCATCAAGCTCGATGTCGCGGATCGAAACGGTCTCGCGCAGGCGATGGGGACGACGGTTCACGCCGACCGAACCACCGGAACCGTGCGCACCTGGAGCGACGAAGAGGGCTGGGGCGTCATCGATTCGGACGCAACCCCCGGTGGTGCGTGGACGCGTTTCAGCAGCATCGTCGGCTCGGGCTGTCGTTCGCTGGCGCCGGGACGGAACGTGACATTCGAGCCCGAGATGGTGGTCGGCGGAACGCAGGACGGCTACCGCTACCGCGCCCTGAACGTGCGGAAGGTGACGTAGAGCTGCTCGACCCGCGCCTTCGTCCCAAGGATCGAGAGCTCGGCACCGCCCGTGGAGGAATGCCTTTGACCTACTCGACCGGCGGGGAGACGGAGCGGCACTCCCGGCGGGCGACGCTGACGTAGTGCTTCCCGGGACCGGCCGGATCACGAGTTGCCACCCGGTTCGGTGACACGGCTCCTGCCTCTCGTCTCGCCGAAGTGGCTGACATCTGCGACGGCCATTGTTGCCGAGAGTGCGGCCTGGCTTGCCGGCTCAGGGCTGCTGGGCGATGGGTGCGAGGTGGCAGCGGCGGAGTTCGAGGGAGTTGGCGACTGGCCCGCTGCCGTGGATGCCTGCACCGATGAGGATGACGGTCCGGTGGCACGGCCCGCACTCCGGGCATGACGACATGCCGGCTCGGCAACAGGAATTGTCCTGTTGCGGAGTCGGCGATCTGCGGGGCGCGTCGGGTCAGGACGCTCGGGGCCGCGCTCTGTTGTGCGCGGGTATCGGTTTCCGGTCCCAGTCGACTTGCCGGGGTGGGATGAATGTGGGGTGCCGGTCGGCTCCCATTTCTATTTCCCAGTCGCTGTGGTGCATGAGCCGGTGATGATATTGGCAGAGCAGTACCAGATTGCCCATGTCGGAGGGTCCCCCGTCGGACCAGTGGATGATGTGGTGGCCTTCGCACCATGATGGCGGCGCTCCGCATCCGGGGAATGCGCATCCTCGATCTCTCGCCACCAACGCTTTTCGCTGTCTCTTGGTGATTGTTCGGGTGGAGATGCCGAGGTCGAGGGGCGATCCGTTCTCGTCGAGCACGATGGGCGTGTAGATCGAATCGCAGCTGAGGAGCCGGGCTGCTTTGATGCTCAGTGGCCCCATCCATTCGGTCCAGGCCACGCCGTCGACGGCGAAGAGTTGCCCTTCGGGCACCGGCGCACCGTTCTGTTCTCGCGCGCTGCAGTCGGTGTGGTCGGCGAGGTCTTTGATGTTGACGTGGAGGGAGACGTGTGGCCGTTCGCCGCCTTCTTCGCCGGCGATGCCGGAATCGAGGTAGCGGCGCAGCAGTTCGGTGAATCCGTCGGCACGCCGTTGTCCGGGGGTGCGTTCGTCTTTGGTTCCGTCTTTCGCAGGTCGTGGTTTGGACAGGCCGGACAGTGCCGACAGCAGCATTTCACCGGTCACAGCGTCCAGGTCGCCCTTGACGGAGACGCGCCCGTTGAGGGTTTTGGAGGCGTGGAATTCGTTGCGTTCGGTGTCTTCACTGGGCGGCGGGTCATCCGATTCGAAGACGCGCTCCAGTCGGGCGATCACCGCACGCACCGCATCGGTGTTCGCGGTCGGACCGGTGGCGGCGTACAGCAACGCATTACGGCAGTCGTCCATCGCCTCGTCCGGCATGCCTTTGGGTGGCCGTTCGCAGAATTTCATGATCAGCGCAGCGTGTTCCGCCGAGATGTTGGTGCCGAAGAACTGATCCGCGATCTCCGGCTGGAACCGCAAACCCCGGCCCAGCATCACGATTCGACCCGCTGCACCGACCTCGAGCAACGTCTTGGACGCCAGCCACATCTTGGCGTTCGGAAATCCCAGCACATCGACATTGCAGCGATGGTCGACCGCACCGACCAGCTTGACGCGCAGCGCCTCGAGTCGCTGGATCTCCTCCGAGACCCGCACCACCGAGTCGAGTAGCTCCGCCTCGGCCAGCCGCCACGCATCCCCGACCGCGGTTGCCAGAATCTCGTCCGACAACGCCCCCTGGATATCCTCCCCGATCCCCATGTTCGAATTGCAGTTCGAACACACTTTCGAGTCAATGGTCCGTGAATCCTTGCCCGCGAGCACGGCTCGTCGCGCGACAATGACTGCATGGCAACTACCGGGGTCGTCCGTCCTGACTTGCACCGGTTTAGTGCCTCGGTCAGCGGGTCGGTAGGTCCAGCGTGGTGAGGATGCGGACTGCGTCTGGGGTGAGTGGGTCGGCGGCGGTGTGAGGGTGGCCAGCAATGGTCATGGTGATTTCTTGCAGCGGACGCAGGGTCCGGACCAGCGAGCGGATCGAGGTCCCGGTCTCGGTCTGCAGGTAGCGGGCGACGGCAAGTGCGGTGAACACGACGGTGAGGTGGGCTTCGATGGCGTCGCGGGTGTGATGGAACATCGGCCGCGCCCTCAGGTCGGTTTTCGACATGCGGAACGACTGCTCGACCTGCCAGAGGTCGTGGTACTTCGCGATGACCTCGCCTGGTCCCATGATCGAGGCGGGAAGGTTGGTGACGTAGCCCTTCAGCCCGATCAGTGACCGGGCCCGATCGATGCTTGCGGTGTCGAGGCTCCGACCGTTTGCGGTGGTCGTGACGAACCGTGTCGACTTCGGTGCCTTCGCCCCGTCGACGATGTCTCGGGCCCGGGCTTCTTGGGCGTTGAGGGTTTGGTTGTCGCGGACGGCGCGGCGTTTCGAGTACTGCCAGACCGCCCGCCATGACTTCGGGTGTCCGGCCGCGTCCCAGACGGGTTCGGTGCGGTGACGGACATTGTTGACGGTGCTCTTCGCGTGCCTCGGGGTGACGGTGTCGATGATCTGACCGTCGGCGAAAGCGTCACCGTTCCAATGGAAATGGTTCGCCAGATCGGCTGGGGCTTTCGTGACGCGGGACCCGACGATGAACTTGAGCCCGGCCTCGTCGAGGGCAGTGAGGTTGCCAGCGGACAGCATCCCGGCGTCGGCGGCGATCACCATCTCGACGCCGGCAATGTCATGGCGGTCTTGGAACTGCCGGATCATGGGCACGATGGTGTGGGTTTCGGCCTTGTTTCCCTCGAAACAGCCGATCTCCAGCGGAAACCCGGTCCGGTCAACGAGCAGGCCGACCACGATCGGGACTGCCCCCACCGTGGTTGACACTCGGGGTGTGCAGTTCAGGCCGCGTGTGCGGCCTGATGGAGCGTCTCATACTCGATGGGCGTTAGTCGA
>NZ_JBHUSF010000258.1:0-13203 GCF_042673295.1 Rhodococcus sp. NPDC057014 | reverse complement strand
CTTCAGCACCAGCTTGCCGGTGTTGGCGCCGTCGAACAGCAGGTTGAGGGTGCGGCCGAACGCCTCGACGCCTCCGGTCTCGACCTGTTCGCGGGTCACGATCTCGCCGGCGCGGATCCACTCCGACATCGCCTCCATGCCCTCGGGGAACCGGTCGAGGTAGTCGAACACGATGAACCCGGTCATCGACGCACGGTTGACCAGTAGCGACAGGTACCGGGACGGCCCGGGCTGCGGGTCGGTGGCGTTGTATCCGGAGATCGCGCCGCACAGCGCGACCCGGGCGTTCTTGCGGAGCCGGGCCAGCGCGGCGTCGAGGATCTCCCCGCCGACATTGTCGAAGTAGAGGTCGATCCCTTCCGGCGCCGCGGCGCGCAGCGCCTTCCCGACCGATTCGGACTTGTAGTCGATCGCCGCGTCGAAACCCAGATCCTCGGTCAGCCACGCGCACTTCTCGGGGCCGCCGGCGATGCCGATCACCGTGGCGCCCTTCAGCTTGGCGATCTGCCCGGCGATGCTCCCGACCGCTCCCGCCGCCCCCGAGATGAGCACGGTGTCGCCCTTCTCCAGCCTGCCGACGTCGGTGAGACCGAAATAGGCGGTCATGCCGGGAAAGCCGAGCGCGCCCAGCCACGTCGGTGCCGGGGCGAGCGACTCGTCGACGGCGAGCGCGCCGCGGCCGTCGGAGAGCGCGTACTCCTGCACGCCGAACTGCCCGGACACGAGCTGTCCTTCGGGGAACTTCGCGTTCTTCGACGCCACCACCCGGCCGACGGCGTGAGTGCGCATTACCTCGCCGATCGCGACCGGCGGCACGTACGACTTCACGTCGTCGAGCCACCCGCGCATCGCCGGGTCGAGGGACACGTAGTCCACCTTCACGGTGAATTCGCCGTCCGAGGGTTCGGGTATCGGTTCCGACGTGATCTCCCAGGTGGAGTCGTCGGGACGGCCGACCGGACGCTTCGCCAGCCGGACCTGCCTGTTCACGGTTGTCACGGTGTTCACCTTTCGGGTGCTTCTGCGGTCAGTGCGTCGTTTCTCAATGCGGTTCTGTCGATCGACCGTTTGAGGATCTTTCCGGTCGACCCCTTGGGGAGGGAGTCGACGATCGCGACGATCCGGGGAATCTTGTATGCGGACAGCCGTTCCCGGGCCCAGCCGGTCAGTTGGGCGCCGTCCAGCCCGGAACCGGGGACAGTGGCCACGACCGCAGCCACCTCCTCGCCGTAGTGATCGTCGGGGACGCCCACGACGGCGGCCTCGAGGATGTCGGGGTGCGTGTACAGGACCTCCTCGATCTCACTCGGGTACACGTTGTAGCCGCCCCGGATGATGAGATCCTTCACCCGATCGACGATGCGCAGATCCCCGTCCGCATCGATCTCGCCCAGGTCCCCGGTGCGCAGCCAGCCGTCCGGGTCCAGGACGGCGGCGGTGTCGGACGGCCGGTTCCAATAGCCCTTCATCACCGTCGCACCCTTCACGAACACCTCGCCGACGGTCCCGGGCGGGCAGGCGAGCCCGTCGTGGTCCCGCACCTCGACCGCAAGCCGGGGCACCGCGCGACCCGTGTAGCCGATCTTCCCGCCGCGGTCGATGTCGTTGAACGTGCCGAACGCGGTGGTCTCGGTGAGCCCGTAGCCCTCGAGGATGGTGCATCCGAAGCGAGACTCGAATTCGCGGGCCACCTCGCCCGGAAGTGATGCGCCCCCGGAGATGGCGATGCGCAGTTGCGTGAAGTCCTGCGAGTCGGTGCCGTCCGCGGCATGCAGCATGGCGTTCCACATCGTCGGCACACCGGCCATGATCGTCAGGCGGTCCCGGCGGAGCAGGGCGAGCATCGCCGCCGGATCGAATCGGGCCAGCAGCGTCAGCGACCCACCGCCGGTGAACGTCGCCATCATGACCGAGGCCTGGCCGAACACGTGGAACAGGGGAAGTCCGGTGCCGGTCCGGTCTTCGCTCGAACCGCGACTGCATTCGGCGCCGATCTCGCCGCCGGACAGCAGGTTCCCCACCGTCAGCTCCGCGCCCTTCGGCCGCCCGGTGGTGCCGGACGTGTAGAGGATGGCGGCGGTGTCGTCGCGGTCCCGCTCGGCGACGGGAACAGGCTCGGTGTCCGGCGACGCACTGTCGGGGGTGAGCGTCCAGACGGGGATGTGCAGTGCGGCGGCCGCGTCGGCGATCGCGGGCCCGAGTTCGTGCCACACGATGGCGAGTGCGGCGCCGGCATCGGTGAGGACGTACTCGGTCTCGGGCCGGGTCGACATCGTGTTCACCGGCACCACGACGCACCCAGCCGCCTGAATGCCCAGGTACGCGACCACGAACTCGGGCACCGAGGGTGCGGCCAGAAGGACTCGGTCGCCGGGGGACAGGCCCGCTTCGTTGAGTGCTCCCGCGCACCGGGTGCTCGCGGCGCGCAACTGCCCGTAGGTCAGGGTGCTGTCCGCACCTCGCAGCGCGATGTTGTCGGGAGTGGCGTCGGCGTGGCGGGACACCGGATCGAGCACATTCGCCCGTGAGTAGTTGTCAACCGCGGGCGGTTCACAAGTGCTCACGGCTGCTGGCCGGCCTCGACGACGCGGGCGACGGATTCGGACACGACCACCGGTTTGTCGGAGCCCTCGCGCTCGACCACCTGGGACATGGTCACCTGGATGCCGCCCCCGACCTGTTCCGCGGATTGGATGGTGGCCCGCATCCGGATGCGTGAACCCACCGGCACCGGCGCGGGGAAGCGGACCTTGTTGTAGCCGTAGTTCAGGCTGTGGGCGAAACCGTCGAAGCGCAGCAGGGTCGCCGACAGGGCCGGTCCGAGGGACAGGCTGTAGAGGCCGTGCGCGATGGTGCCGCCGAGCGGGCTGGCGGCGGCGCGCTCGGTATCGATGTGGATCCACTGGTGGTCGCCGGTGGCGTCCGCGAAGGCGTTGACGCGTTCCTGGGTGACGTCGTGCCAGTCGGTGGGGCCCAGCTCCTTGCCGATCAACGCCGTGAGCTCGTCGAAGCTCGCGGGGCGAACGGGCAGTGCGGTGGTGTCGGTCATCTGTCTCCCTCGATTCCGGGTGGTGCAGGGCCTGGATGTGTCACGTTGGCTGCATCGGAAGTCGGGTGTTCTCGGACTCCAACACTTGAACTTGACGACGGATTCAACTATACAAAAGAGAGACGCGAGTCACAACGCACGGCGAAGGAGAGGACACCTCGTGAAGGTTGCACAGAAAGTCGCCATCGTGACCGGCGGTGGCGGCGGAATCGGCGGGGCGATCGCACACCGTCTCGCCGAACAGGGCGCCAAGGTGCTGGTCGCCGATCTCGACCCGGACGCAGCCGCCGCCGTCGCGGACGGCATCAACGCCCGCCACCCGGGATCCGCCGTCGCCGACGGTGGCGACGTCGCGGACACCGATCAGATCCGGCGCATCATCGACCGCGCGGAGACCGAGTTCGGGCCGGTCGATCTCTACTTCGCCAACGCCGGCATCGCGGGAGCGCCCGGCCTCGACGCCGGCGACGCCGACTGGGACCTCGCGTTCGACGTCAACGTCCGCGCCCACATCCGCGCCGCCCGGCAACTCGTGCCGAAGTGGATCGCGCGCGGCGAGGGCTACTTCGTGTCGACCGCCTCCGCGGCCGGCCTCCTCACCCAGATCGGCTCGGCGACCTACGCGGTCACCAAACACGCGGCCGTCTCGTTCGCCGAATGGCTGTCGGTTACCTACGGGGACGACGGGGTTCGCGTCAGCTGCCTCTGCCCGATGGGAGTCGAAACGAAGTTGATGCGCTCCGGCGAGAACTCCGGTGACCCCCTCGGCGTCGCTGCCACGAAGGCCGTCGTCTCGGCGGGGGAGGTGCTGCAGCCCGGGCAGGTGGCCGACATCGTGCTCGACGCCGTGGACCGGGAGACGTTCCTGATCCTGCCCCACGAGAGCGTCCTCACCATGTACCGGCAGAAGGGGTCCGACTACGACCGCTGGCTGCGCGGAATGCGCCGCTACCAGAGTTCGCTGCTGGAGCACGCGTGACCGGCGAGCCTGCAGACCTGGTCCTCGCCGACCGGCGCGGACCGGTCCTGGTGCTGACGTTCAACCGGCCCGGCAAGCTGAACGCCTGGACCGACGACCTCGAGGACCGCTACTTCACGCTGCTCGTCGACGCCGCGGTCGGGGCCGATCTCGTCGAGGGCGTCCAGAGCCACCTCGACAAGCGCACACCCGTGTTTCCCTCACTACCCGTCAGGAGTTCTCATGTCCCTGTTTGACATTTCCGCACGCGCCCAGCAGTTGCAGGTCGATCTGCGGGGGTTCATGGATTCGCACGTGTATCCGGCGGAGGCGGTGTACGAGGAGCAGATGCGGGAGTCGGGGGATCCGCATTTCCAGCCGCCGGTTCTGGAGGAGCTCAAGGTGGAGGCGCGGCGCCGGGGTTTGTGGAATCTGTTCCATCCACACCCGGGTACGGGTGCCGGGTTGACGAACCTCGAGTACGCGCCGTTGGCGGAGATCATGGGGCGCAGCCATATCGCGTCGGAGGCGTGCAACTGCAATGCGCCGGACACGGGCAACATGGAGGTACTGGAGCTGTTCGGCACGGCCGAGCACAAGGAGAAGTACCTGAAGCCGTTGCTGGAGGGGACGATGGCGTCGGCGTTCGCGATGACCGAACCCGCGGTGGCGAGTTCGGACGCGACCAATGTGGAGTTGTCGATGGTCCGTGACGGCGACGAATATGTGCTGAACGGCCGAAAGTGGTTCGCGTCGAACGCGTTGCACCGCAACTGCAAGGTGCTGATCGTGATGGGCAAGACGGATCCGTCGGCGGCGCCGCACCGGCAGCAGTCGATGATGGTGGTGCCGATCGATGCGCCCGGGGTGACGGTGATGCGGGGGCTGCCGGTGTTCGGGTATCAGGACCGCGAGGGGCACGCGGAGATCGATTTCGCGGATGTGCGGGTGCCGGTGACGGACGTGCTGAAGGGCGAGGGCGAGGGATTCGCGATCTCCCAGGCCCGGCTGGGGCCGGGCCGGATCCACCACTGCATGCGGGCGATCGGGATGGCGGAGCGGGCACTGGAATTGATGTGCCGCCGGGCGTCGTCGCGGGTGACGTTCGGGAAGCCGGTCAGTGAGAACGCGAACATCCAGGACTGGATCGCGGAGGCGCGCATCGAGATCGAGATGATCCGGTTGCTGACGCTGAAGGCGGCGTATCTGATGGATACGGTGGGGAACAAGGAGGCGCGGACGGAGATCGCGGCGATCAAGGTGGCGGCTCCGAACATTGCGCTGAAGATCGTGGACCGGGCGATTCAGGTGCACGGCGGCGCGGGCGTCACCGACGACTTCCCCCTCGCCATGGCCTGGGCGCACCTGCGCACGCTGCGCCTGGCCGACGGTCCCGACGAGGTCCACAAGCGCGCCATCGCGCGGCAGGAACTGCGGCAGTACCGCGACACCGCCCACGCTTCCACCAACGGACACAAGGTTGCGGTGAGCTGACATGGCCGGACTCGACCTCACCGGACGCACCGCGATCGTCACCGGCGCCTCGCGGGGCATCGGGCTGGCCGTCGCCCGGGCCCTCGCGGCCGCCGGCGCCGACGTGGTGCTCACCTCACGCTCCCAGGAATCGGCCGACGCCGCCGCGGCGCAGGTCGGGGGTACCGCGATCGGCGTCGCCGCGCACGCCGTCGACGAGGAGGCCGCCCGGCGGTGCGTCGACACCACCGTCGAACGCTTCGGCAGCCTGGACATCCTGGTCAACAACGCGGGAACCAACCCCGCCTTCGGACCGGTCATCGACCAGGACCACGCACGGTTCGCCAAGACCTTCGACGTGAACCTGTGGGCGCCGGTGCTGTGGACCGGCCTGGCCACCAAGGCGTGGATGGGCGAGCACGGCGGCGCCGTGGTCAACACCGCGTCCATCGGCGGCATGGCGTTCGAGGCGAACATCGGCATGTACAACGCGTCGAAGGCCGCGTTGATCCACCTCACCAAGCAACTGGCACTGGAACTCTCACCGAACGTGCGGGTCAACGCCGTCGCTCCCGGTGTGGTGCGGACCAAGCTGGCCGAGGCGCTGTGGAAGGACCACGAGCAGGCCGTGTCGGCGTCCACGGCGCTGGGGCGGATCGGCGAACCCGAGGACATCGCGTCCGCGGTCGCGTTCCTCGTCTCCGATGCCGCGAGCTGGATCACCGGCGAAACCATGGCGATCGACGGCGGGCAACTGCTCGGCGACGCAATCCCGTTCCGGCAGGGGGCCCAGCTCGGTGTCTAGCGTGGACGTCGTCGGCATCGACACCGAGGCCGTGAGCCGCTGGATCGGCACGCTCGGCATCGACACTGCCGGACCGCTGACCTTCGACCGGATCGGCCTCGGCCAGTCGAACCTCACCTACCTGGTCCAGGACCGGGCGGGTGGCAGATGGGTGCTCCGGCGCCCACCCCTCGGGCACCTGCTCGCGTCGGCCCACGACGTCGCCCGCGAGGCGCGGATCCTCTCCGCCCTCGAGGACACCGCGGTGCCCACCCCGCGGGTGTTCGGGCTCACCGACGACCCGGAGGTCACCGAGGTACCGCTGCTGCTGATGGAGTTCGTCGACGGCCAGGTCGTCGACCGCATGTCGGTCGCGGAATCCCTGACGCCGGAACGTCGCCGGGCGATCGGCCTGTCGCTGCCGCGGACGCTGGCGAAGATCCATGCGGTGGACCTCGAGAGCACCGGGTTGACCGACCTGGCCAGCCACAAGCCGTACGCGCAGCGTCAGCTCGAGCGGTGGTCGAGTCAGTGGGAGAAGTCGAAGACCCGCGAGCTGCCCGCCCTCGACGACCTGACCAGGCGGCTCACCGACTCGGTGCCGGAACAGCGGGAACTGACGCTCGTGCACGGCGACTTCCACCTGCGCAACGTCATCACCTCCCACGAGACCGGGGCGGTGACCGCCGCCCTGGACTGGGAATTGTGCACGCTGGGCGAACCGCTTGCCGACGTCGGCAGCCTGCTCGCCTACTGGCCGGAGCCCGGCGAGACCACCGGCGGCGACTTCCCGGCATCCACCCTCGACGGTTTCCCGGACCGGGCGGAGATCGCCGGGGTGTACCTCGACGAGACCGGACGCGACCCGAAGGCCTTGGCGTTCTGGCACGTCCTCGGCCTGTGGAAGGTGGCGGTCATCGCGGAGGGCGTCATGCGCCGTGCCCGGGACGAACCGCAGAACAAGGCGGCCGCGGGAACCCCGACCGTCGAGCGTATCGACGACCTCGTGGCCAAGGCGTGCGACATCGCCGCCCGGGCCGGAATCTGACCGAAGGACTGAGGACGATGAGCACTGACGAACAGGCGATCGCACGCGACCTGAGCGGCCGCATCGCGACCCTCCTGGAACAGAACGACCAGTCGGATCCGGTCCGGTTCCTCGGGGCCCGCTTCGACGCCGGCCTCGCGTGGGTCCACTTCCCGCCCGGGCGCGGCGGTCTAAGTCTGCCGCAGAGCTTCCAGGCGCAGGTCGACGCCGAACTCGCGGCCGCAGGGGCGCCCGGCCCGGCGAAGAGCCGCAACGGGATCGGACTGGGCATGGCCGCGCCGACCATCGCCGCGTTCGGCACCGACGAACAGCAGCAGAAGTACCTTCGGCCGATCTTCACCGGCGAGCACATCTACTGCCAGCTGTTCAGCGAACCGGGGGCGGGTTCCGACCTCGCCGCCGTCGCGACGCGAGCCGTCCGTGAGGGTGACGGCTGGACGGTCAACGGGCAGAAGGTGTGGACATCGGGGGCGCAGAACGCGCAGATGGCCATCCTCGTGGCCCGAACGGATCCGTCGGTGCCCAAGCACGCCGGGCTCACCTACTTCCTCTGCGACATGAGCGATCCCGGAATTGACGTCCGGCCGCTGCGGCAGATCACCGGTGAGGCCGAGTTCAACGAAGTGTTCCTCACCGACGTCCACATTCCCGATTCCGATCGGCTCGGCAGCGAGGGACAGGGCTGGAAGGTCGCCACCGCGACCCTCAACAACGAACGGGTTGCGATCGGCGGTTCCGCGGCCGCCCGCGAGAGCGGCATGATCGGACCGGTCGCGCGCGCCTGGCGCGAACAACCCGAACTCCGCGACCCCGCGATGCACGACGAACTGCTCCGGCTGTGGGTCGACGCGGAAGTCGCACGGCTGACCGGCGAACGGCTGCGGCAGCAACTCGAGGCCGGGCAGCCCGGCCCCGAGGGATCCGGACTGAAGCTGGCCTTCGCCCGGCTCGCGCAGACCATCTCGGGCTTCGACATCGAACTCCACGGTGAGGCCGGGCTGCGCTACGACGACTGGACCATGCGCCGCCCGGACAAGGTCGACTTCACCGGCCGCGAACCCGGATACCGGTACCTGCGCGCGAAAGGCAACTCGATCGAGGGCGGCACGTCCGAGATCCTGCGCAACGTCATCGCGGAACGCGTCCTCGGCCTCCCTCCGGAGCACCGCGTCGACAAGGACATCGCCTGGAAGGACCTGCCCCGATGAACACCGCAGATCTGCTGTACTCCGACACGGAAGACGCCCTGCGCGACAGCGTCCGCCGGCTGCTCGCCGACCGCTGCTCGCACGAACTGGTCGTCGGGGCGTACGACGGGACGCCCGCCGACTTCTCCGGGGTGTGGAAATCCCTCGCCGTCGAACTCGGCCTGGCCGGCCTGCTCGTCCCCGAGGAACTGGGCGGCGCCGGGGCGAGCGCCCGTGAGGCCGCGGTGGTCATGGAGGAGATCGGACGCGCCGTCGCACCCGTCCCGTACCTGTCCAGCGCCGTACTCGCGACGGTCGCGCTGCTGACGGCGGGCGACACCGAGACGGTCGGCGTACTCGCCGACGGCACCACCACCGGTGCGCTCACGGTCGGGCTCGCGACCGCACCCGGCCGGTTCACCCCGGCCGTGCGCCGGGACGGCGACTCCCTCACCGGGACCGTGACCGGTGTCGCGGGCGCCGCGGAGGCCGACATCCTGATAGTGCCGGTCGAGGGTCCGGACGGGCTCGAACTGCACACCGTGCCCGCGGGCACCGCCGGGGTCACCGTCACCCCCGTGCTCGCGCTCGACATGACCCGGCCGCTGTCCGACGTCGCGTTCGACGCCGCAGCGTCCATCCGCATCGACCACGGCAACGCCGCGGACGCGGTCCGGGAGGCCCTCGTTCTCGGCGCCGCACTGCTCGCCTCCGAGCAACTCGGGCTCGCGCAGTGGTGCTTCGAGACGACGCTGGCGTACGTCAAGGACCGAACCCAGTTCGGCCGCGCCGTCGGGTCGTTCCAGGCGATCAAGCACCGCCTCGCCGACCTGTGGCTCGAAGTGACGTCCGCGGCCGCCGCGGCCCGCTACGCCGCCGACACCGCCGCCCGGGGCGACGCCGACGCCGAGGTCGCGGCCGCCGTCGCGCAGGCGTACTGCAGCGGGGTCGCCGTCCACGCCGCGGAGGAGTGCGTTCAGTTGCACGGCGGAATCGGCATGACCTGGGAATACCCCGCCCACCTGTACCTGAAGAGGGCGAAGAGCGACCAGTTGGCATTCGGCACCGCCTACCGTCACCGCGCGCACCTCGCCGGCCTCATCGACCTGCCCGCGTAACCCGGGCCCCACCACCGACAGTCAGGAAGCAATCCATGAAGGCATGGCGTGTCCACGAACTCGGCGAGCCGCGCACCGCGCTGCAGCTCGAGGAGATCCCGGACCCCACGGCAGGCCCCGGACAGGTGCTGGTCCGGGTCCTCGCCGCACCGGCGAACTTCCCCGACGTGCTGCTGTGCCGCGGCGAATACCAGATCACGCCGCCGCTGCCGTTCACGCCCGGAGTCGAGCTGTGCGGCGAGGTGGTCGCGGTCGGTGAGGGTGTCACCCGCTTTGCCGCCGGCGACCGGGTGATCGGCAACCCGAACCTGCCCGGCGGCGGATTCGCGCAGATGGCCGTGATGGACGAGGTCAATACGTTCGCAGCCCCGTCCACGCTCGATGACGCCGAGGCGTCGGCGTTGAGCATCGGCTACCAGACGAGTTGGTTCGCGCTGCACCGGCGGACGCAACTGAAGCCGGGGGAGACCCTGCTCGTCCATGCTGCCGCGGGCGGAGTGGGCAGCGCCGCGGTGCAACTGGGCAAGGCGGCGGGCGCGAAGGTCATCGGCGTCGTCGGTGGCGCAGACAAGGCCGACTACTGCCGGCGGCTGGGCGCGGATCTGGTGATCGACCGGCACACCGAGGATTTCGTCCCGCTGGTCAAGGAATTCACCGGCGGACGCGGAGCGGATGTCGTCTACGACCCGGTCGGCGGCGACGCCTACGCGAAGTCCACCAAGTGCATCGCGTTCGAGGGCCGGATCCTGATCATCGGCTTCGCAGGCGGCACCATCCCGACGCCCGGCCTCAATCACGCCCTGATCAAGAACTACTCCATCATCGGACTGCACTGGGGCCTGTACAAGCAGTACAACCAGCAGGCGATCGCCGACTGCCACGAGGAGTTGACCCGCCTCGCCGAGTCCGGGGCCATCAGGCCGCTCATCAGCGAGCGGTTGTCGCTCGCGGACGTGGCCGACGGTATCGGCCGGCTCGGCGACGGCAGCACGGTCGGCCGCCTCGTTTTCCAACCCTGAAGTCCTCCAGTCCTGAAAGGGAACGCACATGGATGCAGGTTCGCTGTTCGACGTCGCAGGCAAGACCGTGGTGGTCACCGGAGGTTCGCGGGGTATCGGCCGGATGATCGCGCAGGGGTTCGTCCAGGCCGGGGCGACCGTCGTGATTTCCGCCCGCAAGGCGGAGCCGTGTGAGAAGGCCGCCGCCGAACTGTCCGCCCTCGGCCCGGGCACGTGCCACGCCCACCCCGCCGACCTGTCCACCGAGGAGGGGATCGCGGGGCTGGTCGCGCGGGTCGCCGAGGTGTCGCCCCGACTGGACGTCCTGGTGAACAATGCCGGCGCGACGTGGGGTGCGCCGATCGACGAGTTCCCCGCCGCCGGGTTCGACAAGATCTTCGACATCAACGTCAAGGGCGTGTTCCTGCTCACCCAGGCGTTGCTGCCGAGTCTGCGGGCCGCCGCGACGGACGGCGACCCCGCCCGGGTGATCAACATCGGGTCGATCGACGGACTGGTGGTGTCCGGTACCGAGAACTTCTCGTACGGGGCGAGCAAGGCCGCGGTCCACATGCTCACCCGCAAGCTCGCCGCGGCGCTGGCCGCCGAGCGGATCACCGTCAATGCCATTGCGCCGGGACCCTTTCCGAGCAAGATGATGGCCTTCATTCTCGACGACCCGGAGCGGAAGGAGGCGATCGAGGGATCGGTGCCGCTCGGCCGGGTCGGCACACCGGAAGACGTCGCGGGCACCGCGATCTTCCTCGCCTCACGCGCCGGGGCCTACGTCACCGGAACCGTCGTCCCCGTCGACGGCGGGATGTCGGGCACACGCTGAACAGCAGGTTACACAGTCGGAACACGGAACGAGCGAGAGGCGGCACGGCGACGATGAGCTGGTACGACGACAGGCCCTGGATGGACCGGTACGACGAGAACACGCGTTCCGTGGGGGAGATCCCCGCCCGGACAGCGCTCGACATGTTCTCGGCCGCGGTCGAGTCCGCCCCGGACGGGCCCGCCGTCCGGTACCTCGGCGGCACCCTGAGCTACCGCCAGGTCGACGAACTCAGCGACGGCGTGGCCGACTACCTCGCGGAGAACCGCTTCGGAACCGGCGACCGGCTCGCGATCTACCTGCAGAACGTCCCGCAGTTCGTGCTGGCGTTGATCGGCACGTGGAAGGCCGGAGGGGTCGTCGTCCCGCTGAACCCGATGTACCGGGACGAGCTCGCCCACATCCTCACAGACGCCGGAGTCACCGCCATTGTGTGCAGCGAGAACGCGTGGGCCGATCGGGTGGGGGAGCGCGCGTCCGCCGCCGGCGTGCGGATCGCGCTGACCGCCAGTGAACTCGACATCCAGACGTCGGGCGACGCACGGGTCTTCGGGGGAGTGACCCGGGCGCGCGCCGAGGGCGTGCCCGACCTGCTCGAGGTGGCCCGGGCACGCGCGGGCGCCGACCTGCCGGATCCCGGGCTGGTTCCGGACGACATCGCGCTGGTGTCCTACACGTCCGGAACGAGTGGAGTCCCCAAGGGCGCCACCAACACGCACCGGAATCTCACCGTCAACAGTTCCATCCTGCGCCTGTACGAGAGCAAACCCGCCGGTTCGCCGATCTTCGCGCTCGCGCCGCTGTTCCACATCACCGGGATGGTGTGCCAGTTGCTCACCGCGATCGACCTGGCGTCGCCGTTGATCCTCGCGTACCGGTTCGAGGCGGGAGTGGTGCTCGACGCTCTCGAGCGGGAGCGGCCGGTGTTCATGGTCGGCCCGTCCACCGCCTACATGGCGCTGATGGCGCACCCCGACTTCTCCCGTGAGCGCTTCGCCTCGCTGGAGGCCGTGATGTCCGGTGGCGCCCCGCTGCCACCCGCCATCGTCGAACGGTTCCGGGAGCTGACCGGAAAGTACATCCGCAACGGGTACGGGCTCACCGAGACCAGCGCGCCGTGCGTCGTCGTCCCACCGAATCTGGAGGCGCCCGTCGATCCGTCGTCCGGCACGCTGGCGATCGGCCTGCCGCTGCCCTCCGCCGTGATCCGGATCGTCGGGGAGGACGGCGCCGACCTCGAACCACTCGAGGTCGGGGAGATCGCCGTCGACGGACCCATGGTCGTGCCCGCGTACTGGAACAAGCCGGACGCCACCGCGCAGTCGCTGCCCGGCGGCCGGTTGCTCACCGGCGACGTGGGATTCATGGACGCCCAGGGCTGGGTGTACGTCGTCGATCGCAAGAAGGACATGATCAACGCGTCCGGTTTCAAGGTCTGGCCCCGCGAGGTCGAGGACGTCCTCTACCGGCATCCCGCCGTCCGGGAGGCAGCCGTCGTCGGCGAACCGGACAGCTACCGCGGCGAGACCGTCGCCGCGTTCGTCAGCCTCCGCCCCGGGCAGAGGGTGGAGACGGACGATCTCGTCGAGTACTGCCGGGAGCGGCTCGCGAGCTACAAGGCGCCGCGGCGCGTCGAGATCGTCGACGAACTGCCCAAGACGGCCAGCGGGAAGATCCTCCGACGCGAGATGCGCCGCAGCACCCCGGCCTGAGCCCGCCACGTCTCCGACGAACGGGACGCTCGTAGCGT
>NZ_JBHUSF010000257.1:0-13246 GCF_042673295.1 Rhodococcus sp. NPDC057014 | reverse complement strand
GGGCTACACGTACGCAGGCCGGCGTGTGGCGCCGGGTGCCCGGGTGCGCTGCCGCTCGAGAACCTCGGCCCGCGCCTCGTCGTCGGTGGCGAGGTCGACGATCGCCGCGGCCAGGGCGTAGGCCCCGTCGACGATGGCGTCGTCGGCGCCCGGCGAGATCGCGTCGGCCGCGAACGCCGCGGTGTGCGGTGCGGCCGACGACCCCATCACCCCGATCAGCGGGTGGATCGAGGGGAGGGCCTGGGAGACGTTGCCCATGTCGGTCGATCCGCCGCCGAGTGCGCCGCCGTTCAGCGGTGTCATCACCCGGCCCCGATGCCCGAGTGCCGCGTCGAAACGGTCGGCGAGGAACGGGTGCTGGACGAGGGGCTCGTAGATCGGGTCGACAGGGGTGACGGCGTAGCTGCATCCGGTGGCCGTCGCGGCGCCGTCCACGCAGGCAAGCACCTTCTTCTTCAGGTCGCCGGTCTCCGCGAGGTCGAAGGATCGCACCTCGGCCTCGACGACCGCGGTCGCCGGAATGATGTTGGAGACGTCGCCACCGGACAGCGTGACGGCGCTGACGCGCACGGTGTCGGGCAGGTGCTGCCGCAGCAGTCCCACGGCCACCTGCATGACCGTGGCCGCGTCGCCCGCGTTGATCCCCATGCTCGGTGCGGCTGCCGCGTGCGACGCCCGCCCGGTGAACTCGACCCGGAAGCGGTCGCGGGACTGCGACGTGCTCCCCGCGGTCGGCGCGACGATGCCGGGACCGGGGTGAACCATCACCGACACCGTCGCGTCCTCCCAGGCGCCGGCCTCCAGCATGTGGGCTTTGCCCGCACCCTTCTCCTCGGCCGGCGTCCCGAGAAGCTTGACCCGGATGCCGAGCTCGTCCGCCACCCGGGACAGCGCGATCGCCGCCCCCGCTCCGGCAGTCGCGATGATGTTGTGACCGCACGCGTGCCCGATGCCGGGGAGGGCGTCGTACTCGGCGCACACCACGACCGTCAGCTCACCGTTGCCGTACACGGCCTCGAGAGCGGTGTCCTGCCCCCACACACCCACTTCCACCGCGAAACCGGCGTCGCGGAGCAGGTCGGCGACGAGCGCCGCCGAACGATGTTCCTCGAACGCGAGTTCCGGATGGGCGTGCAGGTCGTGGCTCGTGGCGACGAGGCGGTCGCGCCATTCGAGGACGGTGTCCTCCACACGTCGCTTCAACTCCTCGGCTACTGCGTTCGGGCCGCCGGAGACGTCGATGTCGCCGGCAATTGCGGTGTCGGTCATGAACTTTCCTTTCTGGCGGGAACGGTGATCACGCCTCGGCGGGCGCGACGGCGGTGACGGTGGGCGCACTGTGGTCGGCGGCGGGTCCGCGGGTCACCACCGCGAGGCCGGCGACGGCAAGCGAGAGCAGCCCGCAGATCACCCACACCGCCTGGTACCCCGCCTCGCTCGTGATCACGGAACCGCCGTCGAGCGTCGCCGTGAACCCGGACATCACCGCCGTGAAGCTGGCGCCGGCGATGGCACCGGCGACGGTGCGGGCACTGTTGTAGAGGCCCGATGCGATGCCGACCGAGTCCCGTGGCGCCCTTGCCACCACCACGTTGGGAAGCGCGGAGATGATGATGCCGTTGCCGAGACCGGACACGACGAGCCACACGAGGACGCTGACGGTGTCCGAGTGCAGCACCGTGAGCAGGGCGTACCCCAGTGCGGCGGTGACAGCGCCGACGATGACGGCCGAGACATCGCCCACCCGCGCACCGAGCCGCGGTCCGGCGAACGTGCCGGCGAACGCCGCGATCGACGCGAACACGAGGACCAGCCCGATCAGCGACGACGACAGTCCGAGCCCGAATCCGGCCGCTGCCGGGTCGGTGCCGACGAAGAGCGCGATCGGGGTCTGGCTGCCGAACAACTGGGCACCGAACAGGGCCGCGAGCAGGATCGGCAGCCCGACACCGGCACGGCCGGAGAGCATCGCGAAATCCACGAGCGGCGAGGACACCCGCCGCTCGAGCACCACCCACAGGGCAAGAAGCGTGCCGCCGAGCAGGAGCCCGCCCAGCACCGGCCCCGACGTCCACCCGAACCTGTTGCCCGTGCTGATCGCGAACAACGCGAACGCCAGTCCCGCCCCCAGGAGAATCGCCCCGGCCCAGTCGAGGCGGCCCGACGTGCGCGCCGTCGTTTCGGGGACGAAGAACACCACGACGACGAGCGCGATCGCCATGAGCGCCGCCGGAACAAGAAGCAGCACAGTGAGATTCAGGAACGATGCGAGTACCCCGGACAGGACCACGCCGACGCTGGCGCCGAGCGTGAGCCCGCCGACCAGCAACCCGATCGCTTTCCCGGACTGCTCCCCGGCGCGCTCACGCACGATCGCGAACTCGAGCGGCAGGAACGCCGCGAGTGCGCCGGTGATCGCCCGGCCCAGGATGAAGATGCCGTACGTCGGGGCGAGCGCCGACACGACGCTGCCGACCGTGACCATCGCCGTCGCGACGACGAGCATTCGCTTGTGTCCGTACCGGTCGCCCATCTTGGCGAGCAACGGCACGAGGACCGCGGTCGCGAGCAGATAACTCGTTTGCACCCAGTTCAGGTCGGCGGGACCGACCGAGTACTTCTCACCGATCGCCGACAGGACCGGACTGAACCAGGCCTGGAGGAATCCGCTCGACAGTTCCATGGCGAAGAGGAACCCGACGAAGCCGGCCGCGGCGCCGAGACGCCGGTCGGAACCGGCGCCGGTGGGGATGGGGGATCGGAGTGCTCCCATGTGTGACCTCCAATGTTGCAGGTCGCCCCGAGAGGCGACATGACAATATGAGCGAAACGACCGAGTCGATGCGTCCGAGTGTTGGGTGAGTGAGTTTCTGCGGTGTAAATGCGCAGAAATTGACGCTGAGGAGGTGCTGATATGCAGGAGAAGACGCCCACGGAGGACGAACTTCGACTAATCCACGCGTTGCAGGTGTGGCCGCGGGTGCCGTGGTCGCAACTCGGGCCGATCCTCGGGGCCGACCCGGTGACTCTCGCGCGACGGTGGTCCGGGCTGAGCGAACGGGGCATGGCCTGGGTGACGGCCCAGCCGCCGATGTCCGATGCCGCGCGCGGCGCGATCGTCGAGGTCGAGTGCGTCGCCGGGTCGATAGACGCGGTGATCACCGAGTTGTCCCAGGACACCGAGTGCATGTCCGTGGACGTCGCCTCGGGTGGTCGCGATCTGATCCTCACCGTCGGCTGCCCCGACCCGACAGCGTTCAACCGGTACGTCGTGTCCCGTGTCGCGGGTATCCCCGACGTCCGCACCGTTCGCACGCATCCGGTGATCACCGCGATTTCAGGGGCATCGCAGTGGCGTCTGCGCGCCCTCGACGCCGACGAGTCGAGCGCGATCGACGCTGCCCGGCGCCGGGACGCCGCCCGGCTCTCGGCGATGTTCGCCCGTCCGCCGGTCGCCGAACGCGACATCATCTCCATCCTGTCCCGCGACGGTCGCGCGAACACACGGACTGTCGCGGAGGCCCTCGGGACCTCCACACGGCGGGCGCGCGAACGGCTGAGCGCGACACTCGCGTCGGGCGCTTTCGAATTCCGCACGGACATGCCTCGCTGGGCCTCGGGGTATCCCGTCTGCGCGTGGTACTTCCTCCGCGTTCCCGCCGCCCAGATGGCCAGGGTCGGCGCCAACTTGAGCGGGCTGCCCGCGGTGCGGACGGTGTTGTCGGTGGCCGGGCCTGCCAATCTTCTGGTGTCGGTGTGGTTGCGTGGACTCTCCGACGTCGAAGGGCTCGAAGCCGTCGTCGAGCAGAAACTGCCCGCGGTCCGCATCCTCGACCGGTGCCTCGTTCTCGGCGTCCGCAAACGCATGGGCCGGGTGTTCGACGAGGACGAACTGCCCATGCAGATCGTGCCGTGGTCGGGAACGCCTGCGTGATCGAGCTCACATCCGTTGCCGTTGGGAATTGATCGCGGGGTTGGCACGTTAGTTGAGTGAGTAACGCTCAACTTATAGGAGGCTGAGGAATGCCAGCATTCTTCGGGCCGGAGGGCCCAGGTCGCATCGACATCAGTCGGCTCATGAGTCGCTCCACCCAGGAGCTCATGGCTGCTGCTGCCCGCTTCGCCGCAGGTCGTGGCGACGCGGAACTCGATGCACTCCACGTTCTGCGCGTCATGACCGAACACGACCCCGTCGCCTCTCTGATGCGCCGCGCAGGCGCCGACACGTCGGCCGTCGCCGATGCCGTCGAACTGCGACTGCCTCAGGGCCGCGACACGTCGGGCTTCGCAACACCCGCACTGAGCGGTGCGCTGAAGACGGCGCTGCTCGAGGCACACCAGCTCGCGCGCGCTCTCGGTTCCACCTACATCGACCCCGAGCACCTCTTCCTGGCGCTCGCCGCCGATCAGGACCACGCCGCCGGACGCCTGCTCGCGTCCGAGGGCATCACCCCGGAACGCCTGCAGACCGCGGTGCAGGGCGGATCGGTGGAGGAGTCCCCGGACTCCGAGACCCCCACGCTCGACAAGTACGGCTTCGACCTCACCGAACGCGCACGCGGCGGCGGAGTCGACCCGGTGATCGGGCGCGCCGACGAGATCGAGCAGACCATCGAGATCCTGTCGCGCCGCACCAAGAACAACCCGGTGCTGGTCGGTGAGGCCGGCGTCGGTAAGACGGCGGTCGTGGAGGGCCTGGCCCAGCGCATCGTCGACGGCGACGTCCCCGATCGCCTGACGGGTAAGCGCATCGTGCAGCTCGACCTGTCGAGCATGGTGTCGGGCACCCGGTACCGCGGTGACTTCGAGGAGCGCCTCACCAAGGTGATCGACGAGATCTCGGCGCATTCGGACGAGCTGATCGTCTTCATCGACGAGGTGCACTCCATCGCCGGTGCCGGTGGCGGCGCCGACGGTGCGATGGACGCGGGCAACATCCTCAAGCCGAAGCTCGCCCGCGGTGAACTGCACATCGTCGGTGCGACGACGCTCGACGAGTACCGCAAGCACATCGAGAAGGATCCGGCGCTCGAGCGTCGCTTCCAGCCGGTGACGGTGGCGGAGCCAAGCATCGAGGATGCGGTGGCGATCCTGTCCGGTCTGCGTGACCGGTACGAGGAGCATCACGGTGTCCGCTACACCGGCGAGGCGATCACGGCCGCCGTCGAACTGTCGGCCCGCTACATCGGCGACCGCTTCCTGCCGGACAAGGCGATCGACCTGATCGATCAGGCCGGTGCCCGGTTGCGGTTGCGGATGCCGAGCGTCGACGTCGAGGCCCTGCGGGCGAAGCTCGCGGAACTCGAACAGGCCAAGGAGCAGGCCGTCGCCGACGAGCAGTACGAAAAGGCCTCGAGCCTGCGCGACGAGGCGACGGAGGTCCAGGCGCGGATCGACGGGAAGGCCGTCGGAGTCTCCGACGTCCGCGGCTCGTCCGCGGCTCAACTGAGAGGCGCGCCCGAGGTGACGGCCGAGCAGATCGCCGAGGTCGTGTCGCGGGCAACCGGGATCCCGGCCAGCCAGATGACGGAGGAGGAGAAGGAACGTCTCCGCCGGCTCGAGGACGAACTGCACCGCCGGGTCGTCGGCCAGGACGACGCCGTGAAGGCCATCGCCCGGGCCGTGCGCCGCAGCCGCACCGGCATGAACGATCCCGACCGTCCCGTGGGCAGCTTCCTGTTCCTCGGACCGACGGGTGTCGGCAAGACCGAACTGGCGAAGGCGCTGGCCGCCACGCTGTTCGGTGACGAGAACAAGATGCTGCGGCTCGACATGAGCGAGTTCGGTGAACGTCACACGGTCAGCCGGCTCGTCGGTGCCCCTCCCGGCTACGTCGGGTACGGGGAGGCGGGGCAGCTCACCGAGCAGGTCCGCCGGAACCCGTACTCGGTGATCCTGCTCGACGAGATCGAGAAGGCGCACCCCGACGTGTTCAACACGCTGCTGCAGGTGCTCGACGACGGTCGGCTCACCGACGGTCAGGGCCGGACGGTGGACTTCAAGAACACCGTGCTGATCATGACCAGCAACCTGGGGTCCGACATCATCTCCAGCAAGTCGGGTGCGCTGGGCTTCAGTACCGGTGACGCGGAGGCGTCGGAGAAGCCGCTGCGGGATCGGGTGATGGGCCGGCTGCGCGAGTCGATGCGTCCGGAGTTCCTGAACCGGATCGACGAGATCGTGATCTTCCGCAAGCTCGACACCGATCAGCTGCACCGGATCACCGACCTGCTGCTGGACGACAGCCGGAAGCGGCTGCAGTCCAAGGGCATCGAGATCTCGTTCAGCGACGCCGCGGTCGACTGGATCGCCGAGCACGGACACCAGCCCGAGTTCGGGGCGCGCCCGTTGCGCCGGTCGATCCAGCGGGCCGTCGACGATCGGATCGCCGATCTGCTGCTCGACGACGTCCTCGTCGAGGGTGGCAGTATCGCGGTCGGCGTGACCGACGACGAGTTGGACCTCGTGGTCGGCTGATCCCCCCCCAGGTGAGTGGCAAAGTGTGCTCCGGCACGCTTTGCCGCTCACGTGGGGGTAGCCGTACCCGCTCACGTGCTGGTGGGGGGCGACTATCGTCGTGGATATGCGAGCGGAAGACGGCGAATTGACCTCCAAACACCAGCCGTTGCTGGTGCTGAGCAAGATCACGGAGATCCTCGACGCCTTCAGCCTGTCGCGTCCGTCGATGACGCTGGGCGAGATCCATCAGGCCACGGGTCTGCCGACGTCGACGGTCCAACGTCTGGTCAGCAACCTGGTGGCGCAGGAATTCCTCGACCGGTCCGGCGACCAGATCCGGATCGGCGTGAAGATGGCGTTCTGGGCGGCGACGGCCACCAAGGGGCTCGACGTGCTGGCCGTCGTCACGCCGGTGCTGAAGGAGATCCGCGACGCGACCGGTGAGACCGCCAGCTTCTTCCGGGTCGAGCAGGGCTACCGCGTGTGCGTTGCGATCGCGGAGACCGAGCACGCGCTGCGCCGGAACATGTACGTCGGAAAGATCGTGCCTCTGCCCGCGGGGTCGGCGGGCCGGGTGCTGCTCGCCTGGAACCCGGACCTCACCGAGCAGGTCCTCGCCGGCCCCATCGAACCGATGACGGAGGGCACCGTCACCGATACCGACGTGCTGCGCGAACTGATCCACCAGGCGCGGGCGGACGGGTACGCCATCACGGCGGGGGAGCGGGAGGACAGCGCGTCGGGATTGGCTGCGCCCGTGTTCGATTCGTCCGGTGACGTGCTCGGCGCGCTGGCGATCAGCGGGCCCACGCTGCGCATGCCTCGCGAGCAGTGCGAGAAGTGGGTGGATCTGCTCGTCGGCAGCGCGGAGCAGGTCACCCGGACGCTGGGCGGCCGCTACCCGTCATGAGGCGTGCTCGCGCTTCACGACGGTTCGCGGCGTCCGTCACGACGTCCACGCCTCCGGGTTGACCGGGTGCGGCGGGATCCGGTTCTGCGCCATGGCCACCGCGTTGTCGGCGCACAGCCGCGCCATCTCGGACCGTACGGCGACGGTGGCGCTGCCGACGTGGGGGAGCAGCACGGTGTTCGGTAGTTCCGCCAGCCCCGGTGCGAGCGCGGGCTCGTCCTCGTAGACGTCCAGTCCGGCCCCGGCGATCTCCCCGGATTTCAGGGCGGCGACGAGGGCAGTCTCGTCGACGACGGGTCCGCGCGCGGTGTTGACCAGGATCGCCGTCGGTTTCATCGCGTGCAGCACGCCCGCGTCCACCAGGTGCCGGGTCTGCTCGTTCAGTGGAACATGCAGCGACAGGAAGTCGCTGGTGGCGACGAGGGTGTCCCAGTCGGTGTGGGTGACGAGTCCGGCGAACTCGCCGAGTTCGGCGTCGGTCACGGGCCGGTCGCCGGGAGGCCGCGGGCAGAACTGCACCTGCATGCCGAAGGCCAGTGCCCGGCGGGCGGTGGCGCGGGCGATCCGACCGAACCCGGCGAGCCCGAGGGTGCTCCCCGAAACATCTTGGCCGAGTAACAGGTTCGGTTCCCATCCGGTGAACTTCCCGGAGCGGACGAACGTGTCGGCCTCCACCGCCCGGCGCGCGGTGGCCATGATCAGCAGCATCGCGACGTCGGCGGTGGCGTCGGTGAGCACCCCCGGGGTGTTGCCGACGAGGATCTTGTTGGCGGTGGCCGCACCGATGTCGACGTTGTTGAACCCGACCGCGTAGTTGGAGATCCCACGGATCTTCGCGGCGGCCAGGAGGTCGGCGTCGAATGTGTCGCGGAGTTGGGACACCACGACGTCGTAGTCGCCGGACAGGCAGACCTCCCGCAGCCGGGCGGCGTCCGGAAGTTCTTCGGGCAGTTCGACGCTGCCCGCGGCGCGCAGCAGCGTGAGGGCGGGTTCGGGGATCGGGGTGGTGACGTAGAACCGGACGCCGCTCATCGGCCGCCGCCGATGACCCACTCGAACGCGGACGCGTTGGAGCGCGCGCCCTGCGCGGCCTTGGACCGATTGGCCTCGCCGAGTTCGGCGAGGGTCTTCTCGGACAGTTCCACCAGCGAGCCGAACGTGCTGGGGTTCAGCCAGTCCGGGCGGGTGGCGAACAGCAGGTCCTCGCTGGCGGTGTTGCCGCTGGCGCCGGGCGCGAACGGGCAGCCGCCGAGCCCGCCGAGGGCGCCGTCGACGGTCATCGCGCCTGCCGCGACCGCGGCGAGACTGTTCGCGACGCCCAAACCCCACGTGTCGTGCCCGTGGAAGACGATGCCGCGTTGCGGGGTCTCGAGCCTCACCCGGGAGACGAGGGAGTACACCTCGGCGGGGACGGCCTGGCCGAGGGTGTCGCAGACGACGACGTCGACGGCGCCGTGGGCGCGCGGGTCGTTGGCGATGTCGATCACCCGCTGCTCCGGCACCCGGCCCTCGAACGGGCAGGTGAACGATGTCGCGATGCACAGTTGGATGCTGCCCCCGACGCCTCGCGCGAGTTCGATCGCGGCGGGCATCGCGGCGAGGCTGTCCTCGGTGGAACGGCCGATGTTCGCCTGGTTGTGGGAATCGGACGCGGAGAAGCAGTACTGGAAATGGCGCGCGCCGGCGGCGGCGGCCTTCTCCACGTGCCGGGGCGTCGCGACCCACACCCAGCAGTGCTCCAGTTCCTCCGGGGTCAGCTCCGAGATCACCTCGACGGTGTTCGCCATCGGCGGGACGAGGTCGGGGCGGGCCATCGACCCGATCTCGAGCGCGGGCACGCCGAGTTCGAGGAGCCGCCGGGCGATCTCGAGTTTCCGGGCGGTGGGCAGCATCTTGCCGGTCAGCTGCAGTCCGTCGCGCAGGGTGACGTCGCGGAGCAGGGCGCGTGATTCGAAGGATTGCGTCATGAGAGGTCACCTACCGTGTCGTTGACGAGGGAGTCGATCTGTTCCGGGGTCTTGCCGAGCAAGGTTTCGAGGACCTCCCGGGTGTGCTCGCCGAGGTCCGGTCCGACGTTGCGGATGGGCAGCGACTGTCCGCCGATCACAGGGACGATGCCGGGGAACCCGACCTGCTTCGGTTCGGCTTCACCGGTGTCGACGGTGAACTGCTGGATCATGTTGCGGGCCGCGTACTGTTCGTCGCTGCAGATGTCGGCGGCGGTGTTGATCGGACCCGACGGCACCCCGGCGGTGTCGAGGATCTTCAGCGCGTCGTCGCGGGAGTACTGGATCGTCCACGCGCCGATCGCCGCGTCGAGTTCGTCGCGGCGCGCCCACCGTCCGGCGTTCGTGGACAGGTCCGGGTCGGCGCCGAGGTCCGGGCGGCCGATGGTGTCCATGTAGCGCTGGAAGATCGCGTCCCCGTTGCCGGCGATGATGATGCTGTTGCCGTCGTTGCAGGTGTACGCGTTCGACGGGGCGATGCCCTCCATCCGGCCGCCGACGCGTTCGCGTTTGATGCCGTACGCCAGGTAGTCGGGGATCAGCGACTCCATCATCGACAGGATCGATTCGTTGAGCGCGACGTCGATGATGCGATGCGGCAGGGACGGGCCCTGCGTCCCGGCGACCTTCGCGGCCTCGCGCTGGAACAGCGCCATCACCGCCCCGAACGCCGCGTAGAGGCCTGCGATCGAATCGCCGATCGACACCCCCACCCGCACCGGCGGCCGGTCCGGGTCACCGACCAGTTCACGGAACCCGCCCGCTGCCTCCGCGACCGCGGCGAACCCCGGCCGCTGCGACATCGGGCCGGTCTGCCCGAACGCCGAGATCCTCGTGATCACCAGGTCCGGATTGGCCTCGTTCAACGCGTCCGGTCCGATACCCCACTTCTCCAGGGTGCCGGGCCGGAAGTTCTCCAGCAGGATGTCGCAGTGGGCGGCGAGGTCGAGGACGAGTCGGCGGCCCTCCTCGGTGCGCAGGTCCAGCACGATCGACTTCTTGTTCCGGTTGATCGTGCGGTACAGCATCGAGGTGTCGCCGGAGTACAGGCGCCAGTTGCGCAGTTCGTCGCCGGTCTTCGGGCGCTCCACCTTGATGACCTCGGCCCCGAAGTCGGCGAGCATCCGGCCCGCCGTCGGTGCGGCGATGTAATTGCCCAGCTCGAGTACCCGAATTCCGTCGAGTGGCCGAATGGTGTTGTCGGAGAACATGGTGATCCTTAACTGATAGTGACGCTCAGAGAACGAGGCTCATGGGCAGGACGAGCAGTATTGCGACGACCGATGCCACCGATACTCCCACCGAACACGTCTTCAGCGTGCCCCGTGTGGTCTGACCCATCAAGGACTGCAGCAGCCAGAAGGTGTTGCTGGTGACGTGCACCGCGAACAGGGAACCGGCGCCGGCCGCGAGAGCGATGAGGACGGGGTCGAGCCCGAGGGTGGGGGCGATGGGTGCGAGGACGCCTGCCGCGGTGATGGCGGAGATCGTCACGGAACCGACGGCGATGTGCAGGACTGCGGCGATCACCCAGACCATCAGCAGCGGAGCCGCGTGATTGGCGGTGAAGTACTTGCCGAGGATGTCGCCGAGTCCGGCGGCGGCGATGGTCGCGGCGAGGGACCCGCCGACACCGGTGAGGATGAGGATCTGGCCGCTCTCGCTGAAACCGCTCGCGATCGCCTTCTGCACGCGATGCTGGCCGATGCTGATCCGGCCGACGAAGCTGGTGCCGATCAGTCCGATCAGCAACGCGATGAGCGGTTCCGACACGAATTCGACGACCGGGTTGCTGATCTCGGCGATGTCCAGGATGGCGCCGGTCGCGATGAGCAGGAGGGAGAGGAGCAGCGGAGCGAGGAGCAGGATCAGCGGACGGTCGTGCTTGGTGCGTTCGGTGGTGACGGTCGCGGCGCGTTGCGCCTGGGCGACACCGCCGCCCGCGTCCGGCCGAGGGGCGCTGCCACCGCTGCCGCCGTCGGTCCAGTCCTCTTCTTCGTCGTCGACGACCGTCTGATGGAAGTGCTCCTCGTCCTTCTCCGGGTTCCACCAACCACGGGTGAACAGGAACGACATGATGGCGACCGAGATCGCCACGGTCGGGATCACCAGGATCAACCCGAAGATCAGCATCTTGCCGAGCGGCACACCGAGCAGTCCGGCGAGCGCGAGGGCGCCGACGCCGGGAACCATGAGGACGATGCCGCACTCGAGGCCGATGGCGAGGGCGGTGGCCATGCGGGCCGTCCCCACCCGGCCGACCTTCGGTGCGAGGTTGCGGGCGAGCGGAGCCGAGATGACGAGCAAAACGTCGAGGAAGATGGACTGCAGCAACGTCGCGATCGTCAGCGACATCGCATAGGGCATTCGTTTCGGCCCGAACACCCGGAGAAGCGTTCCGACCAGGCGTTGGATGGCGCCCATTTCTTTCAGCATGGCGCCCATCAGGACGCCGAAGGCGATCAGTAGTCCCACTTCGGCCATGATGTCGCCGAAACCGGTGCTGATGACCTTCACCGTCTCGGCCGTGCCGAGTCCCGTCGTGAGTCCGAGGTATGCGGATCCGACGACCAGCGACACCACGGGGTTGAACTTGAAACGCACGATCATCAGCACGACCGCCGCGACGGCGACCGTGGTGTTGATCAGGATTCCTACGTCTGACATGTGCGCGTCCTTCGAGGAGGCGGGCAGTGACTGGTGTCACAGGTACACCCATATTATGAGCACACACTCACGATATAAGCAATGCCGCCCCGTACGCCTTTCTGGTTGTTCCCGCTACCGGAAAGGCGCACGGGCCTGGATACTCGACGCATGGTCGCGCTGGATCCGTTTGCGGTGGGACGGCCACCGGTTGCCGAGCGCAGGACGTCGGACGACTGGGACGAGATCCGGCACTGGTCCGACCGCGTCTACATGCCGTATGTCGTGCGTCCGCTCGGGGTCGGGCTGGCGCCGAGGTCGAGCATGTATTCCACGAAGATCGGCGACATCACGGTCACCCGGTTCTCCTACGGCATCCCCGTCTCGGTCGGCGACTTCTCGCCCGACGCCGGAAACGCGCTCGTCCTCACGACCATCCGCGGGAATGCCCGGCACCACGTCGATCACGACGCCACCGCGGACACACCGGCCGGGGACACGTTCGTCGCCGACTGCAGCCGAATCGACTACCTCGTCGAGTTTTCCCCGGACCACGTGCAGCTCAATCTCACGATTCCGCACCGGGTGCTCGCTGACACGGCAGTGCGCTGGTGGGGATTCGATCCGGGAGATGTTCTCTGGCAACGCAAATGCGCCATCGGGGGCGGTGGGTCCGGCTGGCAGGCGCTGCTCGGGTACGCGATGCGGACGACCGCGGAGCTACCGGGACACGCCACGGACGGGCGTATCGGGCTCAACCTGCAGGAGTTGCTCGTCGGCCACCTGCTCACCGAGTGGGCGGCGCGGGCGGGAGTCGACCCGGACAGGACCACCGGACCGGCGGCGCCGGGCTACGTGCGGCACGCGGTCCAGTACATCCGGGAGTGCGCCCGCGAACTGCCGACGGCCTCCGACATCGCCGACGCGGTGGGGGTCAGCGTCAGGACCCTGTCCGGATCGTTCCGGAAATACCTGGACACCACGCCGGCCGAGTACGTGCGTGAGCAGCGGCTTCGGGGCATCCGGGAGGAACTGCTCACCGCACCCCCCGGGGAGACCGTCGCCTCGATCGCCGGCGCGTGGGGGTACGTCAACCTGGGCCTGTTCGCGGCGTCCTACCGGCGGCGGTTCGGTGAGAATCCGTCGCAGACCAGGGCCTCCGGCCCCGTTTTTGGGTATATATAGCACATACAACTCAAAAAAAAAACGGGGCGAAGCGCCCCCC
>NZ_JBHUSF010000256.1:0-13330 GCF_042673295.1 Rhodococcus sp. NPDC057014 | reverse complement strand
CTTCAGCTGCGACGGCAGGTCACTCGAGCACGAAGACCGGGATCCGTCGTTCGGTCTTGGTCTGGTACTCCGCATACGGCGGAAAAGCGGCCACCGCCAGCTCCCACCAGTGCTCGCGCTCGGCGCCGTCGATCTCACGCGCGGTGAGGTCGCGAACCGTCGCCCCGTCCTGCACCGAGATCTGCGGGTGCGCCTTCACATTGAAGTACCACGACGGGTGGCCGGGTGCGCCGCCCTTGGACGCAACCATCGCGTACCTGCCGTTTTCCTCGACCCGCATCAACGGGACGTAGCGCTTCTTGCCGGACTTCGCCCCGGTGGTGGTGAACAGGACGATCGGACGGTCCAACACCTGGACGCCGTCGGTCGTACCCTGTTCCAGGATCTTCTCGGTCTGGTCACGTACCCACCCCTCGGGGCTGAGTTCTGGTTGATCGCTCATACTCATCGCCAACGCCTCCGAGGCGCTCGCCATTCCACGGTGCGCGAAAACCCTCGACGAATCCGTGCCGGCGTCACTCGGGTTGGTGGTAGCCGACGTCACGACGTGACGAACGTCTTCTCCAGTGCCCGGCGCAGTTCCGACTTGCTGATCTTGCCGACGCCGGTGACCGGGAACTCGTCGACGAACACCACCTTGTCGGGCACCTTGTAGTCGGCGAGTCCGCGGCCGCGGACGAACTTCTTGAGTTCGACGGCCTTCGGCTGCTCGCCCTGGACGACGACGAACGCGCAACTGCGTTCGCCGAGGTACTGGTCGGGCATCGACACGACCGCGACGTCGGCGACGGCCGGGTGGGCGAGCAGATGGTTCTCGACCTCTTCCGCGGCCACCTTCTCGCCGCCGCGGTTGATCTGGTCCTTCGCGCGGCCCTCGACGACGAGGTAGCCGTCGTCGGTGAGGCGGACGATGTCGCCGGTGCGGTAGAAGCCGTCCTCGGTGAACGCCGTCGAATTGTGTTCGGGGGCCCGGTAGTACCCGCGGATGGTGTACGGGCCGCGGGTGAGCAGATGACCGGACGTGCCGCTGGGGACGGGTTCGCCGTGGTCGTCGACGACGCGCACCTCGTCGTCGGGGCTGATCGGCCTGCCCTGGGTGGTGACGATCGTGTCTTCCGGGTCGTCGAGCCGGGTGTAGTTGACCAGGCCCTCGGCCATCCCGAAGACCTGCTGCAGGGTGCACCCGAGTTCGGGACGCACCCGCTTGGCGGCCTCGGCGCTGAACTTGGCGCCGCCGACCTGCAGCACCTCGAGGCTCGAGATGTCCCGTTCCGTGCGGGCGGCGGCGGACAGCCACGCCAACGCGAGCGGCGGCACCAGCGACGCGATCGTGACGCCCTCCCGCTCGATGAGCGCGAACGCGGTGTCGGGGCTCGGATCCGGGGCGAGCACCACACGACCGCCGGCGTGCAGCACGCCGAGGATTCCCGGGGAGCTCATCGGGAAGTTGTGCGCCGCGGGGAGAACGACCAGCAGGCGGGTGTTCTCGTCGATGCCGCAGATGCGGTCCGACTCACGCACCGAGTACAGATAGTCGGTGTGGGTGCGCGGGATCAGCTTCGACACCCCGGTGGTTCCGCCGGAGAGCTGCAGGAACGCCACGGATTCCGGATCTGCCGCCGGTTCGTCCGAGATCGGTTCCGCCGATCGCAGTTCGTCGAGGGAGGTGAACTCCTCCGCGTCGCCGGCCACGAAGACTTTCGGTGGGTTCTCCGCCGAGGCCACCACGTCGCGGGCGAGTGTGCGGTAGTCGAAACCGCCGTGCGTGTCGGTGACGACGTAGGCTGCGGCGTCGGCGAAACTGCAGAAGTAGGAGATCTCCTGCGAGCGGTGCGCGGGCAACGCGAACACCGGCAGGGCTCCGAGCCGGAAGACCGCGAAGATCACCTCGACGTACTCGACGATGTTCGGCAGTTGCACCACCACCCGGTCGCCGGGTTGCACCCCCGACGACTGCAGTCCGGCGGCGAGCCGGTCGGCGCGGTCGGACAGTTCCCGGTAGGTGAGAGCGCGGTCGGTTCCGGACGCGTCCGGTCCGGTCACGGCGATCGCGTCCCCGAATCGCTCGGCGCGGGCGCCCAGGAACTGCTGGAACGTCTCGTCCGTCCAGTACCCGGCGGCACGGTAGCGTGCGACGAGTTCGGCGGGATAGCCGGTGGTGGTCTCCAGGGGAGCGCGAACGCTCGTGGTCATCGAAAGTCCTTTCACGGGCATGGCTGTTCGGGGCCGTCAGGCTTGGAGGGTAGCGCCGCCGTCGACGTAGAGCGCCTGCATGGTGATGTGCCGCGCCCGGTCCGACAGGAGGAACTCGACCGAGTCCGCGATGTCGGCGGCGTCGGCGATGCGGCCCAGCGGGATGCCGACCTTGAACGAGCTCAGGTCGCCGTCGATCGCGCCGCGCGCCCCGCTGTCGTCGGCGGGGTCCGACCACAGGGACCGCTGCATCGCGGTGTCCGTCGAGCCGGGGGCGACGATGTTGGCGCGGATCCCGTATTCGGCGAGTTCGAGGCCGAGCACCCGGACGATCATCGCGACGGCGGCCTTGGACGCGCCGTACGCGCCCATCCCGGTGCGGGGGACGCCGGCGGCGTTGGAGCCGACCACGACGATGGAACCGGCTGCCCGGTCCCGCATTCCGGTACCGACGGCCCGCAGCACGTTGACGAGGCCGGTGACGTTGACGTCGAACACGCGCTGCCAGCTCGCGGGATCGGCGTCGAGCACCGACCCGGTCTCGAGCACACCCGCCACGTGGGCGAGTGCCGTGATGGGACCGTGCTCGTCCTCGACCCGACGGACCGTGTCCGTTACCGCGGCGGCGTCGCGGATGTCGGTGACGGCGGTGTCGAGCGGCGGGGTGTCGAGCAGTGCGGCGGTGGCGGCGAGGCCGTCGGCGTCCCGATCGAGCAGTACCAGGCGGTGACCGGACCGCGACAGGGTGGCGGCGGTGGCCCGCCCGATGCCCTGGGCCGCCCCGACGACGAGTGTGGTGCCGCTCATCGGGGAAGTCCCAGTGCCGCGAGGACGGTGCCCAGTTTGGTTGTGGTCTCGGCGAGTTCGTCGTCCGGCTCGGACGCGGCGACGATGCCGCCGCCCGCGTACGCCGTGACGGTGGTGCCGTCGGCGTCGATCTGCGCGCACCGGATGGTGACCATCCATTCGCCGTCACCGTCGGCGTCGGCCCAGCCCACGGCGCCGGCGTAGAAACCGCGGTCGCCCTCGAGTTCGCCGATCAGCGCACGCGCGGCGTCGGTGGGGGTACCGCACACGGCGGGTGTCGGGTGCACGGCGACGGCCAGATCCAGCGCGGTCACGGAGCGGTCCCGCAGCCGTCCCGCCACGGGTGTGCCGAGGTGCCACAGTTGCGGTGTGCTGGTGAGGGTGGGCCGGTCGGGGATGTCGAGTTCGGTGCAGAACGGTTCGAGGCTCGCGCGCAGCGCATCGACGACGAGGGCGTGCTCACGCAGGTTCTTCTCCGAGGAGGCGAGGTTCTCCGCTGTCTTACGGTCGATCTCGGGGTCAGCGTGCCGGGGCGCCGAGCCGGCGAGCGGATGGCAGGTCACGGTGTCGCCGCGGCGGCAGATGAGGACCTCCGGGCTCGAGCCGACGAGGTGCCGACCGGACCAGCCGGGGCCCGCGGCGCCGAGATCGACGCTGAAGCCGTTGCCGCCGAGGTCGTTTGCGACGAGCCGGGCGAGCAGCGTGTGCGGGTGCAGCGGTTCTTCGGCGTGCAGGACGACCGATCGGGCGAGCACCACCTTGTGCAGTGCCGCCTCGGGTTCGCGCAGCACGTGAATTGCGGCGGCGACGCGGGCGAGGTGCTCGTCCTCGGGCGGTACCGACACGCCGGGGCGCACGTGCGGAAGCGTCTGCAGGCGAGGAGTCCAGCTTCCCGGGTGATGTCGCAGCGTCTGCGGTGCGACCAGCGCGGCCGGATGCGACGGGTCGAAGGCGAGCGCGCCGGCCACCGAGGTGACGGCGCCGCTCTTCAGGGCCGCGGCGGCGTCACGGGCGGAGTCGAAACCGGTGCGGATGCCGTCGGCGATCACGGTGCCGTGCGGGCGGGAGAGGACGAACGGCGCGCCCGGCGGAAGATCCGCCGAAGTCTCTGCGGACTCGGCAACGGCCGTCGATTCCATGTGTGATCACCTCTCGATTACGGACAACTCGGACACTCGGTGCGGTGGGGGCACCGCGACCCAGACCTTATACGGTAAGGCTAACCTTTGGTATTGTTCCTATTCGCCCGGCGCTCGCTTTGCAGGCCGTGATGTCCATTCGGACAGTTGAATTCGTCACCGAGAAGAGGATGTCAATTCATGTCGACCGCCGCAGTGCCCTTGACGCGCGCCCAGTCGGGCGTATGGTTCGCCCAGCAGTTGACCCCGGACAACCCCGTGTTCAACACGGCGGAATGCATCGAACTGCGTGGATCCGTCGACCTGGCCGCCGCTGCCCGCGCCGTGCGCGGTGCCGCCGACGACGCGGAGGTTCTCACCGCCGGTTTCGGCGTGGAAGCCGACGGAACCGTGTTCCAGTATCCGGGAGCCCGCCCGCTCGCCGAACCCGTGCGCGTCGATCTGAGCCACTCCGATGACCCGTGGGCCGCCGCGCAGCAATGGATGGCCGACGACGTCGCCGGCGTCATCGATCCGCTCACCGACCCGTGTGTGCGTGCCGCACTGCTCGTCCTCGCCGACGACTGGGTGGTCGTGTATCTCTGCGTCCACCACCTGGTGATCGACGCCTACGGCTTCGGCCTCTTCTCCCGGCGGATCGCCGAACGCTACACCGCGGACCTGCGCGGCGACGACGTGCCCGCGTCGAAGTTCACCCCGGTCGCGCCGGTCGTGCAGGAAGAACTCGACTACCGGGACACCCCGGAGTTCCTCACCGACCGCGAATTCTGGTCCGGCTACCTGTCCGACGTCGACGAGGCCGTCCTCCTCGGCGGGGAGAGCGAGGACGACGTGTCCGGCGGGATCGCCCGCCGGTCGCGCGCCGTGCGATGGACGCTCACCGCCGACCAGCAGCGGGGTCTCAGCGCCGTCGGCAAGGCGGTCTCCGCCAGTTGGGGTGACGTGGTCACCGCGACCGTCGGCGCCTATCTGCGCGCCGCCACCGGCCGCTCCGACCTCACGATCGGCTTCCCGGTGATGAACCGCCTCGGCAGCGCGTCGATGGGCGTGCCCATGTCCGCGGTGAACGTCGTTCCGCTCCGGCTGCAGCCGACGGCCGCACACACACTCGGCGATCTGATCGGCGACGTCCGCTCGGCAGTGGCCGAGTGCCGGTCCCACTACCGGTACCGCGGCGAGGACATTCAGCGTGACCTGCGGCTCCCCGCCGGGTCCCGCGGGGTGATCGGACCGTCGATCAACGTCAAACCGTTCGGAGATCGGCTGCTGTTCGGCGACATTCGCGGTGGGGTGCACTCGGTGGCGCGCGGGCCGCTGCAGGACTTCATGGTGACGGTGCGGCCGCTCGACGCCGTCGGCGGTCTCGAGGTGTGGGTCGACGCCGACGCCGACACGTTCACCGCGGCCGACCTCGATCTGCACGCCGACCGCCTGCAGCGGCTCGTCGCGGCGGTGGCGGACCTGCCGGACGGCGCCGGGCCCGCAATTCTCCTCGCCCGGCTCCCGATCCTCTCCGACGCGGAACTGCGGCGGGTACTGCACGAGTGGAACGCCTCCGACCTGCCGGTTCCGCCGGGACTGACCCTCGTCGACCTGTTCCACGCCGTCGTGGACCGCGACCCGGACGCCCCCGCGGTCGTCGACGCGAACACCACGCTCACGTACGGCGAACTGGAGGCGCGGGTCGGCCGGCTGGCCCGGCACCTGCTGTCGCACGGGCTGGGAGAGCATCGCCGGGTAGCCGTCGCGCTGCCCCGGTCGGTCGACACGATCGTGGCGCTGTTCGCGGCACTCGAGGCCGGCGCGACCTGCATTCCCCTCGACCCCGACCATCCGGCCGAACGCCTCGGTCACGTTCTCGCCGAGACGGAGCCGGGATGCATCCTCACCGCCGGCGACGCCACAGTGCGCATCGCCGAGATCGCCGCGGCGGCAGGTCTGCCCGAACCGGTGGTGCTCGACGACGCAACCCTCGGCGCGACGCTGGCCGCGCTTCCGGGGCACCGTCTGTCCGACCTCGAACGGGGACGCCGGATACACGACCTCGAAACCGCCTACATCATCCACACCTCCGGTTCCACCGGGCGGCCGAAGGGCGTGGAGGTGCCGCATCGCGGTGCGGTCAACCTGTTCCACAGTCACCGCCACCACGTCTTCTCCCGGGCGTGCGCGGCGGCGGGGAAGTCCCGGCTGCGCGTCGGTCACGTGTGGTCGTTCTCGTTCGACGCGTCCTGGGGCCCGCACCTGTGGATGCTGGGCGGGCACTCCCTGCGCATCGTCGACGAAGTGACCCAACGCGATCCGGATCAGCTCGCCCTCCTCGCCCTGGCCGAGGGCTGGGACTTCGTGGAACTGTCGCCGTCGCAGCTCGAGCAGGTGATCGACGCCGACCTGTTCCCCGCAGGCAGCGTGCCGACGGTCGGATTCGGCGGCGACGCAGTCACGGACCGGCTGTGGGAGCAACTGCGCAACAGGCACGGCGAGGCATTCAACTTCTACGGGCCCACCGAGGGCACCGTCGACGTTCTCGTCGCCGCCGTCGCCGACAGCGCGACCCCGGTGATCGGGCGGCCCGTCGCCAATCTCCGCGCCTACGTGCTCGACCACAGCCTCGCCCCGGTCCCGCCCGGGGTGGACGGCGAACTCTACGTCACCGGTCCGGGCGTCGTGCGCGGCTACCTCGGCGCCCCCGGACTCACGGCGGGCCGGTTCGTCGCGAACCCGTTCCCCGGTGGGGAGCCCCGCATGTACCGCACCGGCGACATCGTCCGGTGGGCACCCGACGCGGACGGGGGCTCCGCGCAGATCGTGTACCGCGGACGCGGCGACAACCAGGTGAAGATTCGCGGATTCCGGGTGGAACTCGGCGAGGTCGAATCCGCGCTGACCCGGCTGCCGGGGGTGACGCGCGCCGTCGCAGTGGCCCGCACCGACGGCAGCGGAGTGTCGCAGCTCGTCGCGTATCTGCTGATCGACGACGCCGCGGACGCCGCGGCATTCGACGTCGCGGCGGCGCGGGCGCAGGTCGGGCAGTGGCTGCCGGCGTACATGGTGCCGTCCGCGTTCACCGTCCTCGATGCGCTGCCGCTCACGTCCAACGGCAAACTGGACCGTAAGGCGCTGCCGGACCCCGACTTCGGATCGCTGGTCACGTCCCGGCCGCCGTCCACCGACCTCGAGGCCGGACTGTGCGACATCGTCGCCGGCGTGCTCGGTCTGCCGTCCGTCGGCATCGACGACGACTTCTTCCTGCTCGGCGGGCATTCGCTGTCCGCGGCGAAGGTCATCGCGCGGGCACGGGACCGGCTCGGTGTCGAACTGAGCATCCGCACCGTCTTCGACAACCCGACCGTCGTGGCGATGGCGGCACAGTGTGCCCGCGACGCGGCCGGACCGGGCCGCCCGCCGCTGGTCCCGGTCGCGCGCACCGAGACGATGCCGCTGTCGTTCGGGCAGCAGCGGCTGTGGTTCCAGTTCCGGTTGGAGGGGCCGAGTCCCACGTACAACGTGCCGGTGACGATGCGGTTGCACGGCACCGTCGACGACACCGCCCTGCGCGGCGCACTCGCCGACGTCCTCGCCCGGCACGAGACGCTGCGCACCGTCCTGACCGACGTCGACGGCGTGGGCTGCCAGCGCGTGCTGGCCGACGTCCCGCCGCCGCTGGTCGTGGAGAACGTGACGGCCGCGGAACTCGACGGCAGGCTCGTGGCAGCCGCCCGGCACGGCTTCGACCTCGAGACCGAGATCCCGATCCTGCTGCGACTGTTCGGCGTGTCGCCGGAGGAATCGGTGCTGCTGCTGCTCGTGCACCACATCGCGAGCGACGAACTGTCCACACCGATCCTGTTGCGTGACCTGGGTGCGGCGTACGAGGCGCGCACCGGACGCCGCACCGTCCGGCCCGCACCGCTGCCGGTCCAGTACGCCGACTTCGCGGTGTGGCAGCGCGACCTGCTCGGCGACCCGGACGACCCGGACAGCCTGTCCGCCCGGCAGATCGGCTACTGGAGCGAACGGCTCGCCGGGCTGCCCGAGGAGCTGACACTGCCCGTCGACCGGAGCCGCGCCCCGGTCGCGACGTTCGAGGGCGCACACGTCGAGCACACCCTCTCGCTCGACACCGTCACGGCGCTGCGGGCCCGCGCCCGCGACGCGGGCGCGACGATGTTCATGCTCGTGCACACCGCCGTCGCGGTCGCGTTGTCGGGTAGTGGTGCGGGCGAGGACATTCCGATCGGAACCCCCACCGCGGGCAGGCCGAGCACGGAACTCGACGAACTGGTCGGGTTCTTCGTCAACATGGTGGTCCTGCGCACCGACCTGTCCGGCGACCCGACGCTCGCCGAGTTGCTCGGCCGCGTCCGGGCGACGGACCTCGCGGCGTACGCGCATCAGGACGTGTCGTTCGACCGGCTGGTGGAGGCCCTCAACCCGGAGCGCAGCGCCGCCCGGCACCCGCTGTTCCAGGTGCTCGTGCAGCACCAGGCGCCGCCACCGATCAGCCTGTTCGAGGAGTTCTCGCCGGAGGTGTCGTTCGTTTCGAACGACACGGCGATGTTCGACCTGACCTTCGACGTGATCGACGAACCGGACGGATCGATGCGCGTCCGTGTCGATTACGCCCGCGACCTGTTCGACGCCGCGACCGCCGACGCTCTCGCCGCGCGCACCGTCCGCGTGTTCGAGGCGCTCGCCGCGGACCCGGATGTCCGGGTGTCGGCGGTGGAACTGCTGTCCGGGCAGGAGCGGTCGTGGCTGCGCCGGGGCGGCGTGGACATCGACGGCGCCGCCGTCACGGATATCGACGGCGCCGCCGTCACGAACATTGACGCCGTCACCCTCGACGTGCTGTTCGCCCGACAGGTGGACCGCACACCCGACGCGCCCGCCCTGGTCGGCGGGGACCGGGAACTGACGTTCGCGGAACTGGATGCGCGGGCCAACCGGATCGCACGGCACCTGATCGACGGCGGCGTCGGACCGGAGTCCGTGGTCGCGCTGATGCTGCCCCGCGGGATCCCGGTGATCGTCTCGATCCTGGCCGTCTGGAAGGCGGGCGGCGCCTATCTGCCTCTCGACCCCGAGTACCCGGCCGACCGCCTCGCGTACATGCGCGCCGACGCGACACCCGCTCTCGTGCTGGATCAGGCGACATTCGACGCGTGGTCGGCGAGCGACGCGGCCGACACACCGATCGCGCCGCACGAACGCCACGGCACCACGACCGCCGACAATGCCGCGTACCTCATCTACACCTCGGGTTCGACCGGACAGCCCAAGGGTGTCGTCGTCCCGCACCGCGGTGTCGCGGCACTGCTTGCCACACAGCGCGAACGCACCGTCGGGGACGCGTCGGCCGAGCGGCTGCGTGTGTTGCTCACGTATTCACTGGCCTTCGACTCGTCGGTCGATCCGCTGCTGTCGATGCTCGGTGGTCACACCCTCCACCTCCTGGAGTCGGAGCTGCTCGCGGACTCGGCGGGCATCGTCGACTACGTGCGGCGCCACCGCATCGACGCGGTGGACTGCGTGCCGCTGCTGATGAGCGAACTCCTCGCGGACGGGCTGATCGACGCCGCCCACCACCGTCCCACCGTGCTCGCCGTCGGCGGCGAAGCCGTACCCGCAGACCTGTGGGCGGCGCTCGGCGACGCGGCGGCCGACGGCATCCGGTCGCGGAACATGTACGGGCCCACCGAGGCCACCGTCGACGCCGCCGTCGCGGACATCCTCCCCGGCGCCCGGCCGACGATCGGCACCCCCGTCGTCGGGGGCCGCGCGTACGTCCTGGATCGGCGACTGCGGGCGGTGCCGCCCGGTGTGCCGGGCGAACTGTACGTCGGGGGACCGGGCGTGACCCGCGGTTACCTCCGGCGTCCGGGCCTGAGTGCCTCGCGCTACGTGGCCGATCCGTACGGCGGCCCGGGTGAACGCCTCTACCGGACCGGGGATCTGGTGCGATGGTCCGCGGACCGGACGCTCGAGTACCTGGGCCGCGCCGACGACCAGGTGAAGATCCGCGGATTCCGCGTCGAACTCGGTGAGATCGAGCAGGTCCTGGCCCGGCATCCGGGGGTGGACGCGGCCGTGGTCGTGGCCAGGGAGGACGATCCCGGCCGCAAACGCCTCGTGGCGTACGCGGTGGGGCGCGACCTCGACGCGGAGGCGTTGCGCGCGCACGTCGCGGCCGCGCTGCCCGACTACATGGTGCCCGCCGCGACCGTCCTGCTCGACAGCCTGCCGGTGACCCCGAACGGCAAGGTCGACCGGAAGGCGCTGCCCGCGCCGGACTTCTCGGCGCTCGGCACGTCGCGGGAGGCCGCCACGGATCTCGAGCGCCGGCTGTGCGCGGTCGTCGCGGAGATCCTGCGGCTGGACAGGGTCGGGCCCGACGACGACTTCTTCGTGCTCGGCGGCGACAGCATTGTCTCGATCCAGCTGGTGTCGAAGGCGCGGGACGCCGGATTGCGGTTCACCGCGCGGGACGTGTTCGAGCACAAGACCGTCGCCGGACTGGTGCGGGTGCTGGAGATCGACGCGGCCGAGGTGGACGAGGCCGCGCTGGAAGCGTCGGCGGCGGGCCGGATTCCGGCCACCCCGATCGTGCACGACCTGATCGAGCGGGGCGGCCCGTACACGCGGTTCGCGCAGTCCCGGCTGCTGACCGCACCGGCAGGCCTGACGGCGGAGGCGCTCGAGGCCGCGGTGCAGCGGGTGCTCGACATCCACGACATGCTGCGGGCCCGGTTCGACGGTACGGAGTTCGACGTGCCCCCGGCCGGCGCCGTCCGGGCCGCGGACGTCGTCTCGCGGGTGGACATCGCCGGTCTCGGGTCCGCCGAGCAGGACCGCGTCGTCGCGGAGGCCACCGAACGTGCCTACGCGGCCCTCGATCCCGGGGCCGGGGTCATGGTCCGGGTGGTGTTCTTCGACGCGGGCGGCGGCGCCGGCGGCCGGGTCCTGATGGTGATCCACCATCTGGTGGTGGACGGGGTGTCGTGGCGCATCCTGGTGCCGGACCTCGCGGCGGCCTGTGCGGGGGACCCGATTTCGAGGGCGGGCACGCCGTTCCGGCTGTGGTCGACGGGGCTCGCCGAGCAGGCCGCGGACCGCGACGGGGAGCGGCCGCTGTGGCAGCGCGCGACCGCGGACGGCGCGCACCGGGTCCGGCTCGCCTCCGGCCCGCTCGATCCGCGGCGCGACACCATCGACGCCACCGCGCGGATCCAGGTGGAGGTACCGTCTTCGGTGACCGAGGCCCTGCTGACGACGGTGCCGGAACGCTTCCACGCGAAGGTCGACGACGTGCTGCTCACCGCGCTCGCGTTGACCGCAGCCCGGCACGGCGGCGGCGCCGTCCCGGTGGACCTCGAGGGCCACGGACGTGAGGAGCAGGCCGTTCCCGGTGCGGATCTCGCCCGCACCGTCGGCTGGTTCACCACCCTGTACCCGGTGCTCCTCGACGCGCAGGGCATCGATCTGGGCGATGCGTACGCCGGCGGCGCCGCGGCCGGTGCCGCCCTCAAACTGATCAAGGAACAGCTGCGCGAGATACCGGACAGCGGAATCGGATTCGGCATGTTGAAGTATCTGCACCCGGGTGGGAGTGCGGGGGAGGCGGATTCGGTGCCGCCCGAGATCGGATTCAACTACCTCGGGCGCTTCACGCTCGGTGAGACCGACGGCGGAGACTGGTCGACGGCGCCGGAAGGGGCCGCGCTCGGTGGGGCCACCGACGTGGCCATGCCGGTCAGTCACGCGCTGGAGATCGGTGCGCTGACGGAGGAGTCGGACGACGGACCGGTGCTGCGCGCCACCTGGGGGTACAGCCCGGCCGTCCTGTCGGAGGCCCTCGTCACCGAACTGGCCGAGGGCTGGGTGGCCGCGCTGACGGCGCTCGCCGGGCACGCCGGTCTGGAGACCGCGGGCGGGTACACGCCGTCGGATCTGACTCTGGGCGAATTGGATCAGTCGGAGATCGACGAATTCGAGCTCGAGTTCCAATGACCAAGAGTGGGTAAATCGTAGGTATTGGCGAGGATGGCTGCTTCGGATAGCCTAACCAACCGAGCCCGGGCAACTGTCCGGCAATTCGAGATGCGGAGTGGGTCATGCAGTTAAAGGAACTGTCGCGGTTGCGCCAGGCGGTGGTTTTGGGTGCGACGGCAATCTTGGCCGTCGGAGTCGTGGGCTGTAGCAGCTCCGACGACAGCGCCGGCAGCGACTCCGGCGCCACCTCCTCGGCGGCCGCGAGCTCCGAGAAGCGGACGTTCGAGGCGCAGAACGGCGCGATCGAGATCCCGGCCGAGCCGCAGAGCATCGTCGCCTGCGGGTACGCGGTCCTTCCGCTGATCCAGGCGAAGGCGAACCTGTCCGCGGTGTGCGAGTGGACCCGCGAGGTCGACAACATGGACGCCGAGACGAAGGCGGCGTACGACGCGTTGCCGAAGGTCGCCCAGGACGCGGACATTTCGACCCTCGACTACGAGGGTGTGTCCGCCGCGGACCCCGACCTGATCATCATGGGCGTCCCCGCCCGTGCACAGTCGATGGTCGACATGGCCAAGCTCCAGTCGCTCGCCCCGGTCGTCTTCCTCGGACCGAAGGCTCCCGGAGAGTGGCGCACGCTCGGCGAGCAGTTCGCCGACGCCGCCGGTGTCTCCGACAACTACGGCGAGTTCAAGCAGCAGTACGACGACAAGGCCGGGCAGATCGCCGCGAAGTACAAGGATTCGCTCGGCACGCTGACGTTCGGCGGTGTCTGCGACAGCTGTGCCGGGGACCCGGGCGAGTTCTACCGTGAGTTCACGTCGTCCTACACCACCAACCTGTTCGACGACCTCGGGCTCCAATTCCCCGGTCAGCCTGCCGATCCCGCGGACGTCCACGGTGAGTTCGTGTCGACCGAGCAGATCGCGGCCAGCCTCGGCAACGTCGACGTCATCGTCTACGGCGTCGGCCCCGACGGCCAGGTCAGCCCCGAACTGCAGGCCCTGATGGACTCCCCGCTGTGGAAGTCGCTGCCCGCCGTCCAGGCAGGCAACGTCGTGCCCGTCAAGCACGCTCTGGCGGCCACCTACCAGACCGCCCTCCTCGCACTCGATTCCATCGACGAGGGACTGTCGAAGTTGCCCGCCAACAAGCAGTAACGCAGGCGCGTTCGGCCCCCGGGTCCATCGGGCCCGGGG